>NZ_JBJGZC010000006.1:0-210274 GCF_054050315.1 Geodermatophilus sp. SYSU D00867
CCCGCCGACCAGGACGACGGCGGCCCCGCCCACCCCCACCACGCCCACCCCCCCCCCCCCCCCCCCCCCCCCCCCCCCCCCCCCCCCCACCCCCCCCCCCCCCCCCCCCCCCCCCCCCCCCGCCCCCCCCCCCCCCCCCCCCCCCCCCCCCCCCCCACCCCGGTGGAGCCGCACGCGGCAGCGGTGACCGCGCCGGTCACCGTCCCCGTCGCCGCCCTGCGGCGGGCGCCGACCGCCGTCCTCGACGAGGTCGCGCGCCGACGCCGGGGACGGGCGCCGGTCAGGCGGTGCGTGTCCGCGCGGGCGCTCCGTCGTCCGCGGCCTTGCGCGGTGCGGGGACCGATCGGCGCGTGGGGGTGTCGGGCATCGGGCCCCCGGCGGTGAGCCGGTAGGCCTCCGCCAGCCGGCGCAGGAGCGCGGCCTTCTCCGCGGGCCGCATCGCGGACCGCATGTTCTTCTCGGCCTGGTCCCTGATCGCGGTGAACAGGGCGTCCTGTGCCTCTTGCTTCGCCTGGGAGTGCATCGGAGGCCTCCTCGTGACCCGCCGCCGGCCGTCCTGGCCTGCACGGATGGTCGCACCGGGAGGGCCTCCGCAGCAGGTCACCAGCCGCGGGCGCGCCACTCCGGCAGCGACGGCCGCTCGGCGCCCAGCGTCGTGTCCCTGCCGTGGCCGGGGTAGACCCACGTGTCGTCCGGGAGGACGGCGAACAGCCGCTGCTCGACGTCGTCGATCAGGCTGGCGAACCGCTCGGGGTCCTCCCAGGTGTTGCCGACGCCGCCCGGGAAGAGGCTGTCGCCGGTGAAGGCGTGCGTGCCGGCGCCCTCCGGGCCCCGCCAGACCAGCGCGATGCTGCCGGGCGTGTGCCCGCGCAGGTGCACCACCTCCAGCACCTGCTCGCCGACGGCGACGGTGTCCCCGTGCGCGACCGTCCGGTCGACCGGCACGGGCAGGTCGCCGGCGTCGGCGGCGTGCGCCACCGTCTGCGCCCCGGTGGCCGCGACGACGTCGGGCAGGGCGCGGTGGTGGTCCCAGTGCCCGTGCGTGGTGACGACGGTGCGCAGGTCGGCGTCGCCGATCAGGGCGCGCAGCGTGTCCGGCTCGGCGGCGGCGTCGACGAGCAGCGCCTGGCCCGTGGCGGTGTCCCGCAGCAGGTAGGCGTTGTTGGCCATCTCGCTGACGGCGACCTTGCTGATCGTGAGCCCGGGCAGCTCCCGCACGTCGGCCGGGCCACCCACCTCGACGTCGCCGGTGTAGGTCATCGGGCCTCCGTTCGAGAACTGTCGGCGAGCGCGGTTACGGTCGCCCGCATGGACGCTAGCGGAGCTCCGGGCGGCGCCCGGCTCGTCGGCCTGCCCGCCTCCGTCCTCGCCGGGCGCGTGCGCGCGGGCGAGGTGTCCGCGGTCGAGGTGGTGCGGGCGCACCTGGCCCACCTCGCCGACGTCGAGCCCCGGATCGGCGCCTTCCGCGTGGTCCGCGCCGAGGAGGCGCTGGCCGAGGCGGCAGCCGTCGACGCCGACCCGCGCCGGGCCACGCTGCCGCTGGCCGGCGTCCCGGTGGCGGTGAAGGACAACGTCGGCGTCGCCGGGGAGACCGTGACCGACGGCTGCGCCGCCCACGCCATCACCGCGGACGCCGACCACGAGGTCGTCGCCCGGCTGCGCGCCGCCGGCGCCGTCGTCGTCGGGATCACCCGGGTCCCGGAGCTGTGCCTCTACGCCGCCACCGACGGGCCGGGCACGGTCACCCGCAACCCGTGGGACACCGCGCTGTCCCCGGCCGGGAGCTCCGGCGGCAGCGCCGCCGCGGTCGCCGCGGGAGCGGTCCCGCTGGCGCACGGCAACGACGGGATGGGCTCGCTGCGGCTGCCGGCCGCCGCGTGCGGCCTGGTCAGCCTCAAGCCCGGCCGCGGCGTGCTGCCCGGCGGCATCGGCGCCGACGACTGGTCGGGCATGGCGGTCAACGGCGTGCTGGCCACGACGGTCGAGGACGTCGCGCTGGGCACCGCGGTCCTGGCGGGGGAGGACGCCGACCTGGACTGGTCGGCGGCCGACCCGGGCCGGCCGCTGCGCATCGCCGTCGGCCGCCGCTCCCCGTTGCCGTGGGCCCGGCCCGACGCCACCGCCCTGGGGGCGGTCGAGCGGACGGCGCGGCTGCTGCGCGGCGCCGGGCACGTCGTCGTCGAGCGCGCCCCGGTGGTCCCGTGGGGGGCCGTCTTCGGTGCGACCGCCCGCTGGCTGGCCGGCGCGGAGGACGACGCCACGGCGCTCGGGCTGGACCGGGCGGCGCTGCAGCCGCGCAGCCGCACCCACGCCCGGCTCGGCCGGCTGGCCCGGCGGGCCGGTCTCGTCCGGCCGGCGACCGCCGAGCGGTTCCGCGAGCGGACGGCGGCGTTCTTCGCCGAGGACGACCTCGACGTGCTGCTGACCCCGATCACCAACGGCCCGCCGCTGCCGGCGCGGCCGTGGCACGAGCGGGGGTTCCTGGCGAACTTCGACGCCGACAACCGGTGGGCGCCGTGGGCCTGGCCGTGGAACCTGGCCGGGGTCCCGGCGGTCGTGCTGCCCGCCGGGACGCGCGAGGAGGGGGTGCCGCTGGCGGTCCAGCTGGTCGGCCCCCCGGGCAGCGAGACGCGACTACTCTGGCTGGCCGGAGAGCTGGAGCGACGCGCGCCCTGGCGCCGTCACGCCCCGGTGTTCGACCCCGCCCGAGCGCCGTCCCCGGCCTCCGTCTGAGCACCCCCACCCGGCGGCAACGTCGCCGTCGTCACGGATTGCGCGCGGACAGTGACGGCGTTGTCCGTATCGACATCTCGACACACTGACCGCGGCCCGGCGAGACCGGCCGGCCCGGCTGACCGACAGGGATCACTTTGGACCGTCTCGTCGTCCGCGGCGCCCGTGAGCACAACCTCAAGGACGTCCACATCGACCTGCCCCGCGACGCCCTGATCGTCTTCACCGGGCTGTCCGGGTCGGGCAAGTCGAGCCTGGCCTTCGACACGATCTTCGCCGAGGGCCAGCGGCGCTACGTCGAGTCGCTGTCGGCCTACGCCCGCCAGTTCCTCGGCCAGATGGACAAGCCCGACGTCGACTTCATCGAGGGCCTGTCGCCCGCGGTGTCGATCGACCAGAAGTCGACCAACCGCAACCCGCGGTCGACCGTCGGCACCATCACCGAGGTCTACGACTACCTCCGGCTGCTCTACGCCCGCGCCGGCCAGCCGCACTGCCCCAACTGCGGCAAGCCGATCGCCCGCCAGACGCCGCAGCAGATCGTCGACCAGGTGCTGTCGATGGAGGAGGGCACCCGGTTCCAGGTGCTGGCCCCGGTCGTGCGGGCACGCAAGGGCGAGTACGTCGACCTGTTCAGCTCGCTGCAGACGCAGGGCTTCTCCCGCGTCCGGGTCGACGGCGTGGTGTACCCGCTGACGGAGCCGCCGAAGCTCAAGAAGCAGGAGAAGCACACGATCGAGGTGATCGTGGACCGGCTGACGGTGAAGGAGAGCGCCAAGCGCCGCCTCACCGACTCGGTCGAGACCGCGCTCGGCCTCGCCGGCGGCCTCGTCGTCCTGGACTTCGTCGACCTCCCCGAGGACGACCCGGAGCGCGAGCGGACCTTCTCCGAGCACCTGGCCTGCGTCGACGACGGCCTGTCGTTCGAGGCCCTCGAGCCGCGCTCGTTCTCGTTCAACTCGCCGTTCGGCGCCTGCCCGGAGTGCACCGGCATCGGGACGCGCAAGGAGGTCGACCCCGACCTCGTCGTCCCCGACCCGGAGAAGAGCCTGGCGCAGGGCGCGATCGCCCCGTGGGCCGGGTCGATGAGCAACGAGTACTTCCAGCGGCTGCTGTCCGGGCTGGCCGACCAGCTGGGCTTCTCCATGGACACCCCGTGGGAGGCGCTCCCGGCGAGGGTGCAGAAGGCCGTCCTGCACGGCTCCCCGGACCAGGTGCACGTCCGCTACAAGAACCGCTACGGCCGCGAGCGCAGCTACTACGCCGCGTTCGAGGGCGTGCTGCCGTTCATCGAGCGCCGGCACGAGGACACCGACAGCGACTACATGCGGGACAAGTACGAGGGCTACATGCGCGACGTGCCCTGTCCCGTGTGCCACGGCACCCGGCTCAAGCCGGAGATCCTCGCGGTGAAGCTCAACGGCCGCTCGATCGCCGAGGTGACCGGCCTGTCGATCGGCGAGGCGGCCGACTGGCTCGGTGCCCTGGAGCTGGGTGAGCGCGAGCGGGCGATCGCCGACCGCGTGCTCAAGGAGATCCAGGCGCGGCTGTCGTTCCTCGTCGACGTGGGCCTGGACTACCTGTCCCTCGACCGGCCGGCGGCCACGCTGGCCGGTGGCGAGGCGCAGCGGATCCGGCTGGCCACGCAGATCGGCTCCGGGCTGGTCGGCGTCCTGTACGTGCTCGACGAGCCGTCGATCGGCCTGCACCAGCGGGACAACACCCGGCTGATCGAGACGCTGGTCCGGCTGCGGGACATGGGCAACACGCTCATCGTCGTCGAGCACGACGAGGACACGATCAAGACCGCCGACTGGGTGGTCGACATCGGCCCGGGCGCCGGTGAGCACGGCGGCGAGGTGATCGTCAGCGGGCCGGTGTCGGAGCTGATGGCCAGCGAGCGGTCGCTGACGGGGCAGTACCTGTCCGGCCGGATGGAGATCACCGTGCCGAAGGTGCGGCGGCAGCCGACGCCGGGGCGCGAGCTGGTGGTCAAGGGCGCCCGCGAGCACAACCTCAAGGGCGTCGACGTCACGTTCCCGCTGGGCTGCCTGGTCGCCGTCACCGGGGTGTCGGGCTCGGGCAAGTCCAGCCTGGTCAACGACATCCTCTACACGGTCCTGGCCAACGAGCTGAACCGGGCGCGGATGGTGCCGGGCCGGCACCGCACGGTCACCGGGCTCGAGCACCTGGACAAGGTGGTGCACGTCGACCAGTCGCCGATCGGGCGGACGCCGCGGTCCAACCCGGCCACCTACACCGGCGTGTGGGACCAGATCCGCAAGCTGTTCGCGCAGACGTCGGAGGCGAAGATCCGCGGCTACCAGCCGGGGCGGTTCTCCTTCAACGTCAAGGGCGGGCGCTGCGAGGCGTGCTCCGGCGACGGCACCCTCAAGATCGAGATGAACTTCCTGCCGGACGTCTACGTCCCCTGCGAGGTGTGCAAGGGCGCCCGGTTCAACCGGGAGACGCTCGAGGTGCACTACAAGGGCAGGACGGTCGCCGAGGTCCTCGACATGCCGATCGAGGAGGCCGCGGACTTCTTCGCCGCGATCCCCTCGATCTCGCGGTACCTGCGCACGCTGACCGACGTCGGCCTGGGCTACGTGCGGCTCGGCCAGCCGGCGACGACGCTGTCCGGCGGCGAGGCGCAGCGGGTGAAGCTGGCGAGCGAGCTGCAGAAGCGGTCCAACGGCCGCAGCGTGTACGTCCTCGACGAGCCGACCACCGGCCTGCACTTCGAGGACATCCGCAAGCTGCTGCAGGTGCTGCAGGGCCTGGTCGAGAAGGGCAACTCGGTCATCGTCATCGAGCACAACCTCGACGTGATCAAGAGCGCCGACTGGCTGATCGACATGGGGCCCGAGGGCGGGTTCCGCGGCGGCACGGTCGTGGCCGAGGGGCCGCCGGAGTTCGTCGCGTCGGTGCCCGAGTCGCACACCGGCCGGTACCTGGTGCCGCTGCTCGACCCCGCGGCGATCGAGGCCGCGGCGGCCGGGCCGAAGAAGCGGGCCACGCGCAAGCGCGCCAGCTGACCGGAGCTCCGGGGATGCGCATCGGCGAGGTGCGGGTCGACGCCGTCGCGGACGGGACGTCCGTCGCCCGCCCGAGCTGCTTCGGCGCCGACGTGCCGGCCGGTGCGCACCCCGAGGTCTTCGACCGCGACGGCGCCGCGTGGCTGCCGATCGGCTGCTTCGTCGTCCGCACCGGCGGCCGGGTCGTCCTGGTCGACGCCGGCACGGGGCCGGAGGCGCAGTCCCTGCCGGACCGGATGCTGCTCGCCGGCGGGCAGCTGCCGACCGGCCTGCGGGCGCTCGGCGTGCGCCAGGACGACGTGACCGACGTCGTGTGCACGCACCTGCACGCCGACCACGTCGGCTGGCTGTTCGGGCCCGACGGCGAGCCGGGGTTCCCCGGGGCGACGATCTGGTTCGTCGCCGCCGACGGCACCCACTTCGTCGACGGGCCGGGGGAGATGGCCGGCCACGTCCGCACCGGTTTCCGCCGCTGGGCCGGGACGGCGCGGCTGCGCCCGCTCGCGGAGGACGCCACCGTGACGCCCGGGGTCGACGCCCGGCTGACGCCCGGGCACACGCCGGGGCACCCGCCCGTGTCGGTGACCTCCGGCGGGGAGCGCCTGGTGCTGCTCGGCGACGCCGTCACCTGCCCGGTGCAGCTGGCCGAGCCGGGTTGGCGGTCGATGGGCGACGTCGACGCCGCGCTGGCCCACCGCACCCGGCGGCGGCTGTGGCGGGAGCTGGGGGAGGAGGGGACGTCCGGCGTGGGCGCCCACTCCCCGCAGCCGGCGCGTGGCCGCGTGACCCGCTCGGGTGGGCGGTGGGAGCAGGCGGACTGAGACCGGTCGCGTCGCGCCTCAGCGGCGTCCGCGCCGCACGAGGAACGCGGCGGCCAGGGCGGTCGCGAGCCCGACGGCCACCAGGACGGGTACCGCCCGGGCCGGTGCGCCGCCGTCGTCGGCGCCGGACGCCGTGCCGGTGCGGGCGGGCTCGCCGGCGGGGGGCGTCGGGGTGCTCGCGGCCGGCGCGAGCGGGGACGGCGGTGCCGCGGGTGCGTGGTAGAAGACGAAGACGCCGCGCTGCCGGTGGCCGTCGTCGGAGACCGCCGACCAGGCGACGGTGTGCCGGCCCGCCGTGGTGAGGGCGACGGGCGCGACCAGGACGGCGCCGTCGAGCACGACCGGGCCGGCACCGGCGGATGCGCCGTCCGGCCCCGTGACCGTGACCTCGCCGCCCGCCGGCCGGGCCGCGAAGGTCAGGGTGACCGCCCGCGGGGTCGTCATCACGGTGCTGTCGGCGACCGGCTCGGTGGCGAGCAGCAGCGGGTGCGCCGACGCGGTGCCGGGCGCCGCGAGCGCGAGCCCGAGGGCCAGCAGCGCCGTGAGGAGCAGGCGCGGTGGGATCGTGGGTCCGCGGACGGTCGGCACGAGGGCCTCGGGGAGGGCGGCGCCGCTACGTCCAGCGCCGGATGAAGTCGATCGTCGCCCGATCGACCTCGGCGGGGTGCGAGGCGCTCAGGAAGTGCCGGCCGCCGTCGACGACCCGCAGCTCGGCGTCGGCACTGCTCGTGAAGAGCCCGATCTCCTGCTCGGCGTTCGCGACGGAGTACACCGTGTCCTCGGTGCCGTGCATCCACAGGACCGGGCACCGCACGTCGTCCAGGCGCCCGTGCAGGCCGTCGCGGTCGCGCAGGTTGATGCTGGAGAGCCGGAGACGGCGGCGGCCGTCGTCTCCGCTGTAGTTCTGCTGGTGCGTCTCGTGCCAGAACGAGCGCTCGGCCGGGGACACGTCCTCGCCGAGCCCCTCGGCGAGGACGGCGTCGACCAGTTCCACCGGGACGGCCCAGTCGTGCCCGACCTCCTCGGCGAGCGCGTCGATGGCCGGGGTGCAGAA
Organism: Geodermatophilus sp. SYSU D00867; assembly: GCF_054050315.1. Taxonomy (NCBI): domain Bacteria; kingdom Bacillati; phylum Actinomycetota; class Actinomycetes; order Geodermatophilales; family Geodermatophilaceae; genus Geodermatophilus; species Geodermatophilus sp. SYSU D00867. Next base: position 7,644 of record NZ_JBJGZC010000006.1, read on the forward strand.
GGCGACGCCGTCCCAGCAGCCCAGGTCGCGGCTGCGCGGGCTCTCGTGGTCCATCGAGGTGCCCAGGGGGACGATGCCCGTCACGACGCGTGGCGCCAGCATCGCCATCCGGGCCGCCACCCACCCGCCCTGTGACGTGCCCAGGACGAAGGCCTCGGGGATGCCCAGCGCGTCGAGGACCTGCAGGTCGGCGACGGCCGAGTCCCAGTAGGTGAACTGCTCGTACGAGGCACGGGTGCGGCCGTGGCCGTAGGGCTCGAGCGCGAGCAGGTTGGCGGTGGCGGCGAGGTCCTCGTCGGCGAACTGGGGCCGGTAGAGGTCGGCGGACGTGCTGAAGGAGTTGACCAGGACCAGCGTCGGGAGCGAGGGGTCGTAGGGCCGGCCGAACCGGTAGCCGATGGTCGACGTGCCGAGGTGGGGCACCGTGATCGTTCCCGTGTCCGCCATGGTCGCTCCCGTCGCTCGGGCCGGCGCGCGGCAGGTCGGCCATGCAGGGCGTGCGCCCGTCATCGTGTCCGCGGCGTCCGGGACCGGTCAACGCTCCGGGTCGCACACGCGCCTCGCCCCGGGGTCCCGCCTCGGCGGGGCGGTGGGGTGGTCGTCGCGGTGAGGCCGGTGGGGGTGGTGACGGTGAGGGCCCCGTCGGCGGCCGGGCGGTGCCGCCAGCCGGGGGCCCGGTGCTCGCCGCGGTGGTGGCGGGCGCAGCAGCCGGCCAGGTCGGGCGCGGCGGTCGGGCGGTCGACCGGGCGATCTCCCGGTCGGCGGCCTGCGCGGCACCCAGCGGCCCGGACGACAGCCCGACCGCCGGCGCCACCGGCACCGGGGCGGTCACCACGTCGTCCACGTGAGCGCTCATGCGTTCGAAGAACGAGGCGCCCGAGCCGCTGAGCAGAAAGGACGGCACCACGGTAACAAGACGGCATCGTCCGAGGCGCGGCCGGATGTGATCCAGGGCACGCTGGGACTGTGATTACTGACCGAACAGTCAGTGCGGCCGGCGCGAGCCTCCTGTGCGGCCGGCCGCGGTCCTGCTGGCCGCCGCGGATGAGTCCGGGCGGGGAGACGGGGCTCGTGCACGCCGTCGAGGTGCACCGCAGCGCGGAGGAGTTGACGGGGGAGAACGAGGTCGCGCTCTGCGGCGCGATCGTGCAGGTGCTGGAGGCCCCCTGGCGCGCGGCGGACGACCCGTGCCCGCGGTGCCGCCGGCTCGTGGGGTGAACGGGTAGCCCGAGCCCCCGGCGCCCCCGGACGGCCCTCCGCGGAGTGACGTGCCGCCGTCGTGGGTCAGGATCCCGTCGAGACCCTGGGATGCTGCCCCCGTGAGCCGGGCCAGCGAGGACTCCAACCGGCGCATGCTGCGGGCGCGGGACGAGATGGACCGCTCCTACGGGGAACCGCTGGACGTCCCGGCGCTCGCCCGCATCGCGCACGTCTCCGAGGCGCACTTCATCCGCACCTTCAAGGAGACCTTCGGCGAGACGCCGCACCGGTACCTGCAGCGCCGGCGGGTGGAGCGGGCGATGTTCCTGCTGCGCAGCACCGACCGCACGGTCACCGACATCTGCATGGCCGTCGGCTTCTCCAGCCTCGGCACGTTCAGCCGGGTCTTCGCCGAGGTCGTGGGGGAGCCTCCGAGCGTCTACCGGCGGCGCGGGCCGTTGGCGCCGGTGCCCTCCTGCTTCGGCATGCGCTGGCTGCGGCCCAGCGAGAAGACAGCAGTTCCGGAGAAGCCCGCCGCCGACGCCCGCCCCTAGCGTCGTCGGCATGTTGACCTCCATCTCGATCACCTCCCTCTACGTCCTCGACCAGGACCAGGCGCTGGACTTCTACGTCGGCAAGCTGGGCTTCGAGGTCCAGACCGACCAGCAGTTCGGGCCGATGCGCTTCCTCACCGTCGTCCTGCCCAGCGACCCCGGCCACGCGGTGCTGCTGGAGCGGCCCGCCCCGCCGTCGGTGAGCCCGGAGATCGCCGACACGGTGCGCGACCTGGTCACCAAGGGCGCCGGCGGCGGCCACCTGTTCCTCACCACCGACGACGCGCACAAGACCCACGCCGCGCTCAAGGAGAAGGGCGTCGACCTGCCCGAGGAGCCGGTGGTGCAGCCCTACGGCATCGACTTCGGCTTCCGCGACCCGTTCGGCAACTCCGTCCGCATCGCCCAGATGACCCCGCCGCCCTCGGCGTGACCCCGCCGGCCGGGCCCGCCGGGGACCGCGTCGCGGTCCCCGGGCCCGGCCGTCACGGAGCCGGCAGGGGCCGGCCGCGGAACCCGCACGTCCGGGTCCGCCGGCTCGACCGCGCCTCCGGCCGGGTCTAGCGTCCGGTGTGACCGCCGTCACCACCGAGGGGAGGCCGTCCGTGCCGCTCAGCCGGAGGTCGTTCCTCGCCGGGACGGTGGCCGCCCCGGCGCTGGCGGCCGCGGCCGGGGCGCTCGGCGGGTGCGCCGGCACCGTCGTCCAGCCCGGCGACCTCTCCCGGCTGCGGCTGATGGCGCCGGCCAGCCCCGGCGGCGGGTGGGACACCACGGCGCGCGTCTTCCAGCGGGTCGTCCAGACCAGCGGCCTGGCCCGCAACGTGCAGGTGTTCAACGTCGAGGGCGCCGGCGGCACGATCGGCCTCGGCCAGCTCGCCCGGGAGACCGACGACGCGCTGCTCATGATGATGGGCCTGGTCATGGTCGGCGCCGTCGACACCAACGACTCCGCCACCCGGCTGTCCGACGTCACGCCGATCGCCCGGCTGATCGGCGAGACCGAGCTCATCGTCGCCCCGGCCGAGGCGCCCTACACCGACATCCGGGGCTTCGTGGAGGCGTGGGCCGCCGACCCGGCCGGCACCCCCATCGCCGGCGGCTCGGCCGGCGGCACCGACCAGATCCTCGCCGGGCTGCTGGCCGAGGCCGCCGGCATCGACCCCGGGCAGGTCAACTACATCGCCTACTCCGGCGGCGGTGAGTCGCTCGCCGCGCTGCTCGGCAACCAGGTCGCCGCCGGCATCTCCGGCCCCACCGACTACGGCGAGCAGGTCCGCACCGGCGACCTGATCGGCCTCGCGGTCTCCACGGCCGAGCGGTCCGACCAGGTGCCCGACGTCCCGACCCTGGTCGAGTCCGGCTTCGACGTCGAGGTCTCCAACTGGCGCGGCCTCATGGCCCGGCCGGGGATGTCGCAAGAGGCGCGCGAGGACCTCACGCAGCTCGTCGTGGACGTCCACGACACCCCCGAGTGGGCCGAGGCGGTCGAGACCAACGGCTGGGACGACCTGCTCCTCACCGGCGACGAGTACGGCGACTTCCTGGCCGACGAGGAGGCGCGGGTGCGCGCGATCCTGGAGCAGATCGGGCTCGTGCAGTGAGCGGCGCGTCGCCGGACCCGGACGTGTCCACCGCCGACGCCACCGGCACGCACGACGCCGCGGAGTCCCGGCACCCCGCCCCGCCGCCGGCCGGGGTCAGCCGCGGCGAGCTGGCGATGGTGGTCCTGCTCGGCGCGCTCGGGCTCTACCTCGTCCTCGACGCCGCGAACATCGCCGTCCCCGGCTCGGCGAACGCCATCGGCCCGCGCTTCTTCCCGTACCTGGTCGGCGGGGTGGTCCTGGCCACCGCGCTCGGGCTGGGCTTCCGCGTGCTCAAGGGGGACCGCGGGCCCTCCGACGAGAGCGAGGACGTCGACCCCGACGCCCCGACGTCGTGGGCTGCGGTCGGGGTCATCGCCGTCGCGTTCCTCGGCCACGCGCTGCTCATCAACGTCATCGGCTGGCCGCTGGCGGTCACGCTGATGTTCGCGCTCGTCGCCTGGGCCCTCGGCGCCCGCGGCATCGTGCGGCCGCTGCTGGCCGGCGGGGTGCTCTCGGTCGTCGTCTGGATCGTGTTCGTCAAGGGCCTCGGCGTCGCGCTGCCCGGCGGCACCCTCCTCGAGCTGGCGACGAGCTGGTTCTGATGGGCGCCCTCGCGGACCTGGCCGGCGGCTTCGTCGACGCGCTCACCCCGGTCAACCTGCTGTTCGCGCTGCTCGGCGTGCTGCTGGGCACCGCCGTCGGCGTGCTCCCGGGCATCGGCCCGGCGATGACCGTCGCGCTGCTGCTGCCGGTCACCTACGCGCTGGAGCCGACGACGGCGTTCATCATGTTCGCCGGCATCTACTACGGCGGCATGTACGGCGGCTCGACGACGTCGATCCTGCTCAACACCCCCGGCGAGTCCAGCTCGATCATGACCGCGCTCGAGGGCAACCGGATGGCCAAGGCCGGCCGCGGCGCCGCCGCGCTGGCCACCGCGGCGATCGGGTCGTTCGTCGCCGGCACCATCGCCACGCTGCTGCTGGCGCTGGTCGCCCCGACCGTCGTCGACCTGGCCATCGGCATCACCCCGGCCGACTACTTCGCCCTCGCCGTGCTGGCCTTCGTCGCGGTCGCCACCGTCCTGGGCGCCTCGCCGCTGCGCGGGCTGGCGTCCCTCGGTGTCGGTCTCTACCTCGGGCTGGTCGGCACCGACGTGCTCACCGGGCAGGAGCGGTTCACCCTCGGCGTCCCGCAGCTGGCCGACGGCATCGACGTCGTCGTGGTGGCGGTGGCGCTGTTCGCCGTGGGGGAGGCGCTGTACGTCGCCTCCCGGCTGCGCCGCGGGCCGGTGCAGGTGATGGCCGCCTCCGGGCCCTGGCTCACCCGCCGCGACCTGCGCCGCTCGGTCGGCCCGTGGCTGCGCGGGACGGCGCTGGGCTTCCCGCTCGGCGCGCTGCCGGCCGGCGGCGCGGAGATCCCGACGTTCCTGTCCTACGCCGCGGAACGGAAGCTCACGAAGCACCCGGAGGAGTTCGGCCGCGGGGCGATCGAGGGCGTCGCCGGACCGGAGGCGGCCAACAACGCCGCGGCCGCGGGCGTCCTCGTCCCGCTGCTCACCCTCGGCCTCCCCACCTCGGCCACCGCGGCGATCATCCTGGCCGCCTTCCAGGGCTACGGCATCCAGCCCGGCCCGACGCTGCTGTCCACCGAGTCCTCGCTGGTCTGGACGCTGATCGCCGCGCTGCTCGTCGGCAACGTCATGCTGCTGGTGCTCAACCTGCCGCTGGCCCGGGTGTGGGTGCAGCTGCTGCGCGTCCCGCGGCCCTACCTCTACGCCGGGATCCTGCTGTTCGCCTCGCTGGGCTGCTACGCGGTCAACGCCGACCCGCTGGACCTGGTCCTGCTGCTGGTCCTCGGCCTGCTCGGGTTCGTGATGCGCCGCTACGGCTGGCCGGTGGCCCCCGCGGTCATCGGGCTGATCCTCGGCCCGGTCGCCGAGACCAACCTGCGACGCGCGCTGGCGATCAGCAGCGGCGACCTCGGCGTGCTGGTCGAGACCTGGTTCAGCCGGGTCGTGCTGTTCCTGGCGCTGCTCGCCCTGGTGCTGCCGGTGGTGCTGCGGGCCGTGCGCGGCCGCCGCTCCACCCCGGAGGAGCTGCAGGCGGGGGAGGGGCTGCGGCACCACGAGCACGGGCAGGACGAGCGCGTCGGTGCGCGCGCCGACGGGGAGGAGGAGCGGTGAGCCGGCAACCGGTGGTCGTCGTCGGGCACGTGCCCACCCCGCGCGGGCAGGCGGCGCTCGAGCACGCCCTGGCCGAGGCGCACCGCCGCGGCGCCCGGCTGGTCGTGGTCAACAGCAGCCGCGGCGACGCGCTGGTCGACGAGGAGTACCTGCAGGGCGCCCCGCTGCGCCGGCTGCAGGACGAGCTCACCGTCTCCGGCCTGCCCGTCGAGCTGCGCCAGCCGATCGGCCGCGACGTCGCCGAGGAGCTCGCCGACGCGGTGTCCGAGACCGGCGCGGAGCTGCTGGTCATCGGCCTGCGCCGGCGCAGCGCCGTCGGCAAGCTGCTCATGGGCAGCGCGGCCCAGCGGATCCTGCTCACCGTCGACTGCCCGATCCTCGCCGTGAAGGGCCCGCCCGCGGCGACGGCTTGAACGCCGGGCGTCACTGCGCTTATCTTCTGTGTGACGGACGTCACGCCGTCGGACCGGCGTGGCGGGGTCCTCGATGGATGGAGTCGCCCATGAGCGCGCTCACGCCCGACTGCGATCCCGACCTGGCGCACTGCGGTCAGCCCCGGCCCAGTGACGGGATCCGCTCCACGCTGGTCCTCGTGGGGCTCGTGGCCGTGGTGGCGTCCGCCGTGGGCACCGGGACCGTCTCCGGCGTGACGGCCTTCCTCGCCGGCGGGGTCGGGCTGGTCGCGGCGCTCCTGCTGGGGAGCCGCGCGGTCCGCCTGGGCCGGCGCGCCGTCGCGGCGGTGCACCTGCCGGCGCTGCACCGCTCCCGCCCGGCCGGCTGACCCCGCCCGCCCTGCGGCGGGACGGGCGGACCGGCAGGCTGACCTCCGACGACGACGTCCGAGGAGGCCAGCCCCGTGACCCTGCCCGCCGACCCCACCCTCGTCCCCGCCGCCGACGGCACGCGGCTCGCCGAGCGCCGCTGGACCCCCGACGGCGAGGTGCGCGCGGTCGTGCAGGTCGTGCACGGGCTGTCCGAGCACGCCGGCCGCTACGGCCGCCTGGCCGCCGCGCTCACCGCCCGCGGGTTCGCCGTCGCCGCGCAGGACCAGCGCGGCCACGGGCTCACCGCGCGGTCGACCGGCCCCGGCCGGTTCGGCGACCCCGCCGCCGGTCACGCTGCGGGCAGCGACGCCGTCCTCGACGACGTCCGCGAGCTGGGCCGCCGGCTGGCCGCCGACCACCCCGGCGTCCCCTCCGTGCTGCTCGGCCACTCGCTCGGCTCGGCGGTCGCGCTGGCCTCGGCCGAGCGGGACGGCGACGGGCTGGCCGGGCTGGTGCTGTCCGGGCCGATCGGCGTGGCGCCGCACCTCGCCGCGACGGCGGAGCAGCTCGAGGCCGCGGTGGCCGGCGGGGCGGGCGACGAGCCGATGGAGGCCCTCGCCGCCTTCAACGCGCCGTTCGAGCCGGCGCGCACGCCCTACGACTGGCTGACCCGCGACCCGGCCGAGGTCGACGCCTACCTCGCCGACCCGCTGTGCGGCGACGACGTCCCGCCCACCCACCGGTACGGCGCCGGCATGTTCGCCCTCGCCGCCCGCGCCGCGACCCCCGAGGCCGTCGCCGGGCTGCCGGACGGCCTGCCGGTGCTGCTGCTGTCCGGGCGGCGCGACCCGGTCGGCGGCGAGGACGCCGCCCAGGTGACCGCACTCGCCGGCCTGCTGCGCGAGCGTGGTCTGCCGGTGGAGCAGCACGTCTACCCCGACGCCCGCCACGAGGTGTTCAACGAGACCAACCGGGACGAGGTGACCGCCGACCTCCTCGCCTGGCTGGAGTCGCGGGTGGGCTGAACCACACGGATGTGCTTCCCCGCGACCGAGGGTGAGCAGACCGTCGGCCGCGCCACCTACTGTGGATGCGTGCCCGACCCGTCCACGTACCGCCCGGCGGTCGGCTCCATCCCCGAGTCGCCGGGGGTCTACAAGTTCCGCGACCCCACGGGCCGCGTCGTCTACGTCGGCAAGGCCAAGAGCCTGCGCCAGCGGCTCAACAGCTACTTCGCCGACGTCGCGGGCCTGCACCCGCGCACCCGGCAGATGGTCACGACGGCGGCGAGCGTCGAGTGGACCGTCGTCGGCACCGAGGTCGAGGCCCTCCAGCTCGAGTACAACTGGATCAAGGAGTTCGACCCGCGGTTCAACGTCCGGTACCGCGACGACAAGAGCTACCCGTCGCTGGCCGTGACCCTCAACGAGGAGTACCCGCGGCTGCAGGTGATGCGCGGGCCGAAGAAGAAGGGCGTCCGCTACTTCGGCCCCTACGCGCACGCCTGGGCCATCCGCGAGACCCTCGACACGCTCACCCGCGTCTTCCCGGCCCGCACCTGCTCCAACGGCGTCTTCAAGCGCGCCGGGCAGATCGGCCGGCCCTGTCTGCTCGGCTACATCGGCAAGTGCGCCGCCCCCTGCGTGGGCCGGGTCAGCGCCGAGGAGCACCGGGCGATCGTCGACGACTTCTGCGACTTCATGGCCGGTCGCACCGACCTCATGGTCAAGCGCCTCGAGCGGGAGATGGCCGAGGCCGCCGAGGCGATGGAGTACGAGAAGGCCGCCCGGCTGCGCGACGACCTCGGCGCGCTGCGGCGGGCGATGGAGAAGCAGGCCGTCGTCCTGGGGGACGGCACCGACGCCGACGTCGTCGCGTTCGCGCAGGACGAGCTCGAGGCCGCCGTCCAGGTCTTCCACGTCCGCGGCGGCCGGGTGCGCGGCCAGCGCGGCTGGATCATCGACAAGGTCGAGGAGGTCACCACCGGCGAGCTGGTGGAGCAGTTCCTCCTGCAGGTCTACGGCGGCGTCGACGAGCAGACCGGCTCCTTCGAGGCGGGCGAGTCGGTGCCCAAGGAGGTGCTCGTCCCCGAGCTCCCCGACGACGCCGACGTCTACGAGGAGCTGCTCAGCGAGCTGCGCGGGTCGAAGGTGTCGCTGCGCGTGCCGCAGCGCGGCGACAAGCGCAGCCTGCTGGAGACCGTCGAGCGCAACGCGAAGGAGGCCTTCGCCCGGCACCGGGTCAAGCGCTCCAGCGACCTGACCGCCCGCTCGCTGGCCCTGGCGGAGCTGCAGGAGGCGCTCGAGCTGCCCGAGGCGCCGCTGCGCATCGAGTGCATCGACATCAGCCACGTGCAGCAGACGAACGTCGTCGCCTCGATGGTGGTGTTCGAGGACGGGCTGGCGAAGAAGTCCGACTACCGGCGCTTCGCCGTGCACGAGGGCACCGACGACACCGCGGCGATGGCCGAGGTGGTCCGCCGCCGCTTCGCCCGGCACCTCAAGGAGGAGGCCGACCGGCGCGACGAGCAGGGCGTCGCCGCGGAGGAGGGCCGGCCGCGCCGGTTCGCCTACCCGCCGAACCTGCTGGTCGTCGACGGCGGCGCCCCGCAGGTGGCCGCGGCGGCGCGGTCGCTGGACGAGCTGGGCATCGTCGACGTCGCCGTCTGCGGGCTGGCCAAGCGCATGGAGGAGGTGTGGCTGCCCGGGGAGAGCGACCCGGTGATCCTGCCGCGCACCTCCGAGGCGCTGTACCTGCTGCAGCGGGTGCGGGACGAGGCCCACCGGTTCGCGATCACCTACCACCGGCAGAAGCGTTCGGTCAGCATGCTGGTCTCCCTGTTGGACGACGTCCCCGGTCTCGGGGAGACGCGGCGGAAGGCGCTGATGAAGCAGTTCGGGTCCCTCAAGCGGCTGCGCGCGGCCACGGTGGAGGAGCTCACAGCCGTCCCCGGCATCGGCCGCCGGACGGCGGAGGCGGTCATGGCCGCCGTCGCCGAGCCCGCCACCGGGGACGACGCGGGCCGTCCCGCCGAGGAGGACGGGGCGCCGGTGACCGGCGCGGAGACCGGCGTGGAGGCCGGCGTGGAGGCCGGCGTGGGGACCGTCGTGGAGAGCACCACGGCACCCAGCGGACCGGCGGAGCGGGGCACCCCCCGCCCCGGGGCCGGGGAGACCGCCGAGGTCGGCCGGGTCGCCTCGTGAGCGCCGGGCAGGACGCGGGGACGGCGCCGGTGCCGTCCCCGGAGGGCCAGCACGGGCCGCACGCCGACGTCCCCGCCGGGCTCGACCCGGCCGGCACCGAGACCCCGCCGGTCGAGGTCGTCGTCGTCACCGGGCTGTCCGGCGCGGGCAAGAACACCGCCGGGCGGGTGCTCGAGGACCTCGGCTGGTACGTCGTCGAGAACCTGCCGCCGGCGCTGCTGCTGCCGATGGTGGAGCTCGGCGCCCGCGGCGACGTGCGCCGCTTCGCCGCCGTCGTCGACGTCCGCAGCCGGGCCTTCTCCAGCGACCTGCAGGAGGCCATCCGGGTGCTCGCCGAGGCCGGCCACCGTCCCCGGGTGGTGTTCGTGCACGCCCGCGACGAGGTGCTGGTGCGCCGCTACGAGTCCAACCGGCGCGAGCACCCGCTGCAGGGCTCCGGGCGCCCCCTCGACGGCATCACCGCCGAGCGCACGCTGCTCACCGGCATCGCCGGCGAGGCCGACCTGTGGGTGGACACCAGCGACCTCAACGTGCACCAGCTGCGCGCCACGCTGGAGAACGCCTTCGCCCGCGAGGGCCGCACGCCGCCGCTGACGGCGACCGTGCTCAGCTTCGGCTTCAAGTACGGGCTGCCGCTGGACGCCGACCTCGTCGTCGACGCTCGGTTCCTGCCCAACCCGCACTGGCTGCCGGAGCTGCGCCCGCACACCGGGCAGGACGCCGACGTCCGCGACTACGTGCTCGGCCAGGCCGACGCCGGGCCGTTCCTCGACCGCTACACCGAGGTCCTGCGGCTGCTCATCCCCGGCTACCGGCGGGAGGGCAAGCGCTACCTGACGCTCGCGGTCGGCTGCACCGGCGGCAAGCACCGCAGCGTCGCCATCGCCGAGGAGTTCGCCCGCCGGCTGCGCGCCGAGGGCACCGACGCGGTCGCGCGCCACCGTGACCTGGGCCGCGAGTAGTGGGCGGCGACGACACGGCGCCCGGGTCCGGCGGCCCCCGGGTCGTCGCCCTCGGCGGCGGCCACGGGCTGGCAGCGGCGCTGGGCGCCTGGCGGCGGATCACGCCCGACCTCACCGCCGTCGTCACGGTCGCCGACGACGGCGGCTCGTCCGGCCGCATCCGCCGGGAGATGCCGGTGCTGCCGCCCGGTGACCTGCGGATGGCGCTGGCCGCGCTGGCCGGCGAGGACGACGGCCGGCAGGAGATGGCCCGGCTGCTGCAGCACCGCCTCGGCGGCACCGGCGTGCTGGCCGGGCACCCGGTGGGCAACCTGCTGCTCACCGGGCTGGTCGAGCTGCACGGCGGCGACACCGTCCGCGCCCTCGACGCGGTCTGCGAGCTGGTCGGCGCGTGCGGCCGGGTGCTGCCGATGGCCGACGTGCCGCTGGACCTCGTCGCCCGCGTGGAGACCGTCGACCCCGACGACCCCGCGCGCACCCGCACCATCCGCGGGCAGGTCGCCATCGCGTCCACCCCGGGGCGGGTGCGCGACATCCTCGTGTCGCCGCCGGACCCGCCGGTGCACCCCGACGTGCTCGAGGCGATCGCCAGGGCCGACGTCGTGTCGCTGGGCCCCGGCTCCTGGTACACGTCGGTGCTGCCGCACCTGCTGGTGCCGCGGCTGCGCGCCGCGCTGGCCGCCACCCGCGCCCGGGTGGTCGTCGTCCTCAACCTGGAGCCGCAGCCAGGGGAGACCGACGGCTTCTCGCCGGAGGAGCACCTGCGGGTGCTGCAGGCGCACCTGGGCGGTGTGGCGCTGCACACCGTGGTCGCGGATGCGGAATCGGTGGTTGACCGCTGTGGTCTCCTGTCAGCGGTGCGCGAGTGTGGCGCCGAGCTGGTCCTGGCTCCGGTCGCCGCGCCCGACGGATCACCGCGCCACGACCCCGCGCGCCTGGGGGCCGCGCTGAGCTCGGTGGTCGGGGCACGGTGAGCGGGAACGGTCCCGGCCGGAGCACCGGGAGCGGGGGTGCCCAGACGGTACGAGGGGGAGAGGTGACGCCGAGGATGGCGCCGCAGCAGAGCAGGGGGTGGTCGTCGTGGCGATGACGGCCATGGTCAAGGACGAGCTGTCGCGGGTGGAGTGCACGCGCACCTCCGAGCGCAAGGCCGAGGTGACGGCGCTGCTGCGCTTCTCCGGCGGCCTGCACATCGTGGGCGGCCGGGTGGTCATCGAGGCCGAGCTGGACACCGGCTCGGTCGCACGCCGGCTGCGCCGGGACATCAGCGAGGTCTACGGCTACACGAGCGGGGTCAGCGTGCTCGCCGGCGGCAACATCCGCCGCGGCGTGCGGTACCTCGTCCGGATCGCCAAGCACGGCGAGGGCCTGGCCCGCCAGACCGGGCTGGTCGACCAGCGCGGGCGCCCGGTGCGCGGCCTGCCGCCGTCGGTGGTCTCCGGCAGCATCAACGACGCCGAGGCCGCCTGGCGGGGCGCCTTCCTCGCGCACGGCTCGCTCACCGAGCCCGGCCGCTCCTCGTCGCTCGAGGTGACCTGCCCGGGGCCGGAGGCGGCCATGGCCCTGGTCGGCGCGGCCCGCCGGCTGGGCATCGCCGCCAAGGCCCGCGAGGTCCGCGGCGCCGACCGGGTCGTCGTCCGCGACGGCGACGCGATCAGCGCGCTGCTCACCCGCATGGGCGCCCACGACGCGGTCCTGGCCTGGGAGGAGCGGCGGATGCGCCGCGAGGTCCGGGCCACCGCCAACCGGCTGGCCAACTTCGACGACGCCAACCTGCGCCGCTCGGCCCGCGCCGCGGTCGCGGCCAGCGCGCGCGTCGAGCGGGCGCTGGAGATCCTCGCGGGCGACGCCCCCGAGCACCTGCTCGTCGCCGGCCGGCTCCGCCTGGAGCACGGCCAGGCCTCGCTGGAGGAGCTCGGCCAGCGCGCCGACCCGCCGATGACCAAGGACGCCGTCGCAGGCCGGATAAGGCGTCTGCTGGCGATGGCCGACAAGCGGGCCAAGGACCTCGGCATCCCCGACACCGAGTCGGTGGTCACCGAGGACATGCTGGCTCAGTAGCGCTCGCGGCACCGACGACGACGGGGCGCCCTCCGCTCACGCGGGGGGCGCCCCGTCGTCGTCACCCCCGGGGGTGAGCGCCCGGCCGCGCCGCTGTACCCCGCGCCCGGTGCCGCCGATGGGCGGGGTGGAGGCGGCCGCCCGGGCCCGCCCCGGTGCGGAGCGGAGGCGGCATGACCGCGGGGAACTGGGCCGTCGTCTTCGGCTGTGCCGCGCTGGTCGCCGTCGGCACCGGCGTCCTGGCCTGGCGCCGGCGGCGGCGCACCCCCGCGGCCACCGCGCTCGCGGTCACCATGGCCGGCGTCGCCACCTGGTCGGCCGCCGACGGCGTCGTCTACCTGGCCGGCAGCGAGCCGGTCCAGCGCGTCTACGTCCCCCTGCTCATGGCCGCCGTCGGTCTGGTGGTCGTGGGCACCTGGGTGCTGGCCCGCACCGTCGCCGACCCCTCGTGGCGGCTCGCGCCGCGCGCCGCGGCGCTGCTGGCGGTCGAGCCGGTCCTGCTCGTCCTGACCGGGGCGCTGCCCGCGACCCGCGACCTGGTGATGACCGACATGGTCACCGGCACCGCCGGCGCCGAGTCCCGGGTGACGTTCGGGCCCCTGTTCCTGGCCCACACCGCCTACTCCTACGCGCTGATCGGCGTGGCCTACGCCGTCCTCGCGCGCCGATGGCTGCGCGTCGCCGGCGTCTTCCGCCGCCAGATCGGCATCCTGCTCGGCTCGGCGTGCCTGTCCACGGTCGGCAACGTGGTCGCGGTCGGCTCCCAGCTCGACGGGCACGGCACCGACGTCACCCCGCTGTTCTTCCTGCTCACCGGGCTCCTCGACTGCTGGGCCATCTTCCGCGGCGGCCTGCTGCGGCTGGTCCCGGTCGCCCGCGAGCAGGTCGTCGAGACCGTCCCCGACGCCGTGCTGGTCGTCGACCCCGACGGCGTGCTCATCGACTGCAACCCCGCCGCCACCCGGATGCTGCGGGAGCTGCGCCCCGACCTCGACGGCGACCTCGTCGGCCGTGCCCTGCACGACGTCGCCGGGCCCCGGGCGGTCGGGGTGCTGCTCAGCACCGAGCGCCGCGACGGCCACCGCGTCGCCCAGGTCCGGCCCGGCGTGTGGCTCGACGTGCGCGACTCCGCCGTCGCCGACCCCCGCGGCCGCGCGCTGGGCCGCATCCTCGTCGTCCGCGACGTGAGCGAGCAGCAGGAGCGGCAGCTCGCCGTCGAGCGGCTCAACCGGCAGCTGGCCGAGCAGGTCGAGGTCATCGAGCGGCTGCGCGCGGTCGTCGCCGAGGAGGCCGTCCGCGACCCGCTGACCGGCCTGCACAACCGCCGGCACCTCGACCGGGTGCTGGACGCCGACCTCGCCCGCCGGCCGCGCACCGGGCAACTGTCGCTGCTCGTCGTCGACGTCGACCACTTCAAGGCCGTCAACGACCGCTTCGGCCACGCCTCCGGCGACCGGGTGCTCCTCGGCGTCGCCGGCACGCTCGCCGCCGCTGTCCGCGAGGGCGACACGGCCGCGCGGCTGGGCGGCGAGGAGTTCGTCGTGGTCCTGCCCGGCGCCGGGCGGGAGCAGGCGCTGGCCCGCGCCGAGCGGGTCCGCCGCGAGGTCGCCGCCGTCCGCCACCTGCTCGACGGCGAGGACGTCGCCGTCACCGTGAGCGTCGGCGTCGCCGTCTGCCCGGCCGACGGCACCTCGGCGGCCGCCCTGCTCGAGGCGGCCGACCGCGCGCTCTACACCGCCAAGGCGACCGGCCGCGACCGCGTCGTCGCCGCCGCGCCGGCCGCCGGTCCGGCGCTGCCCGTGCCGGCCCCGCCCGGCGACCTCCCGGAGCTCGTGGCCGGGGCCTGACCTCATCCGGACGGACCCCGCCCCGGCCGATAGGGTCGTCGCCGATCGAGGCCGCGCGCCGTGCGGCCGACCGGGGCGACGGGCGTCGCCGGGGACACATGGAGGTCAGTCGTGACCGTACGCGTGGGCATCAACGGGTTCGGCCGGATCGGGCGCAACTTCTGGCGTGCCGCCGCGGCCAGCGGCAAGGACATCGAGATCGTGGCGGTCAACGACCTGACCAGCCCCGAGGTCCTGGCCCACCTGCTCAAGTACGACAGCATCCTGGGGGTGCTGGGCGAGGACGTCGCCGCCTCCGACGGCGGCATCGACATCGCCGGGAAGACCATGAAGGTCCTGTCCGAGCGCGACCCGGCGGCGCTGCCGTGGGGCGACCTCGGCGTCGACGTGGTCGTCGAGTCCACCGGCTTCTTCACCAAGGCCGACGACGCCCGCAAGCACGTGGACAAGGGCGGCGCGAAGAAGGTCGTCATCTCGGCGCCGGCCACCGGCGACGACCTGACCATCGTCATGGGCGTCAACCACGAGAAGTACGACGGCACCCAGACGATCATCAGCAACGCGTCCTGCACCACGAACTGCCTGGCCCCGCTGGCCAAGGTGCTCAACGACGCCTTCGGCATCGAGCGCGGCCTGATGACGACGATCCACGCCTACACCGCCGACCAGAACCTGCAGGACGGCCCGCACAAGGACCTGCGCCGCGCCCGCGCCGCCGCGCTCAACATGGTCCCCACCTCGACCGGCGCCGCGAAGGCGATCGGCCTGGTGCTGCCGGAGCTGCAGGGCAAGCTCGACGGCTACGCCGTCCGCGTCCCGGTGCCCACCGGCTCGGCCACCGACCTCACCGTCCAGCTGAGCCGCGAGGCCTCGGCCGACGACATCGACGCCGCCTACCGCGAGGCCGCCGAGTCCGGCCCGCTGGCCGGGATCCTCAAGTACACCTCGGCGCCGATCGTCTCCTCCGACATCGTCACCGACCCGGCCTCGTGCATCTACGACGCGAAGCTGACCAAGGTCTTCGGGCCGATGGCCAAGGTGCTCGGCTGGTACGACAACGAGTGGGGCTACTCCAACCGGCTGGTCGACTCGGTCGAGCTCGTCGGCGACTCGCTCTGATGCGGTCCCTCGACGACCTGCTCGCCGAGGGGGTGTCGGGTCGGCGCGTGCTGCTGCGCGCCGACCTGAACGTCCCCCTCGACAAGCAGACGCGGGCCATCACCGACGACGGCCGGATCCGGGCGAGCCTGCCGACGATCGCGGCGCTGCGCGACGCCGGCGCCCGCGTCGTCGTCGCGGCGCACCTGGGCCGGCCCAAGGGCGCGCCCGACCCGCAGTACTCGCTGGCCCCGGTCGCCGCGCGGCTGGGGGAGCTGCTCGGCGCGGAGGTCCCGCTGGCCGCCGACGTCGCCGGCGAGGACGCCCGCGCCCGGGCGGACGCGCTCGGCGACGGCGACGTCCTGCTGCTGGAGAACGTCCGCTTCGAGGCCGCCGAGACCAGCAAGGACGACGCCGAGCGCGGCGAGCTCGCCGACCGGCTCGCCGCGCTGGCCGACGTCTACGTCGACGACGCGTTCGGCGCCGTGCACCGCAAGCACGCGTCGGTGTTCGACGTCGCGCAGCGGCTGCCGCACGTGGCCGGCCGGCTCGTGGCCACCGAGCTCGACGTGCTGCAGCGGCTGACCACCGACCCCGACCGGCCCTACGTCGTGGTGCTCGGCGGCTCGAAGGTCAGCGACAAGCTCGCCGTCATCGAGGCGCTGCTGCCCAAGGTGGACCGGCTGCTCGTCGGCGGCGGGATGTGCTTCACCTTCCTCGCCGCGCAGGGCCACGGCGTCGGCAGGTCCCTGCTGGAGGCCGACCAGGTCGACACCTGCCGCCGGCTGCTGGCCGAGGCGGGGGAGCGGATCGTGCTGCCGGTCGACGTCGTCGTCGCGCCGGAGTTCAGCGCCGACGTGGACACCGCCGTCGTCGCGGCCGAGCAGATCCCCGACGGGCAGATGGGTCTCGACGTCGGCCCGCGCACCGTCGAGGCGTTCGGCCGCGAGCTGGCCGGCGCCCGCACGGTCTTCTGGAACGGCCCGATGGGCGTGTTCGAGCTGGCGCCCTTCCAGGCCGGCACCCGCGGCGTGGCCGAGGCCGTGGCCGCCGTCGACGGGCTGTCGGTGGTCGGCGGCGGCGACTCCGCGGCCGCGGTCCGGCAGCTCGGCCTCGACGAGGCGGCCTACGGGCACATCAGCACCGGCGGCGGCGCGTCGCTGGAGTACCTCGAGGGCCGGGAGCTGCCGGGCCTCGCGGTGCTCGCGGACTGAGGGGGCCGGGGATGGCACGCACCGCGCCGCGCGCCCCGCGCGAGGGCCGCCGCCCGCTGATCGCGGGCAACTGGAAGATGCACATGACGCACCTGGAGGCCATCGGCCTGGTGCAGAAGCTCGTCTTCAGCCTCAAGGAGAGGGAGCTCGACGACGCCGAGGTCGTCGTGCTCCCGCCGTTCACCGCGCTGCGCAGCGTGCAGACGCTGGTCACCGGCGACAAGCTGCCGGTCGGCTACGGCGCGCAGGACCTGTCGGCGCACGACTCCGGCGCCTACACCGGCGAGGTCAGCGGCGCGATGCTCGCCGCGCTGGCCTGCGGCTTCGTCGTCGTCGGCCACTCCGAGCGGCGCGCGCTGCACGGCGAGGACGACGCGACGGTGGCCGCCAAGGTGCAGGCCGCGCTGCGGCACGGGCTCACGCCGATCCTGTGCGTGGGCGAGGGCCTCGACGTCCGCCGCGCGGGGCAACACGTCCCGCACTGCACCGACCAGCTCGACGCCGCGCTCGAGGGGCTGTCGGCCGACCAGGTGCGCGGGGTCGTGCTGGCCTACGAGCCGGTGTGGGCGATCGGCACCGGCGAGGTGGCCACCCCCGAGGACGCCCAGGAGGTGTGCGGCGCACTCCGGTCCCGCCTCGACGGGCGTTTCGGCCCGGAGACGGCCTCGGCGGTCCGTATCCTCTACGGCGGGTCGGTGAAGGCCGCGAACACGGCCGGGATCCTGGCCGGGCCGGACGTCGACGGTGCACTGGTCGGTGGCGCGAGCCTGGACGCCGACGAGTTCGCGCAGATCTGTCGGATCGCCGCAGGCGGCAGCTAGCCCGCGGCCGCACGGGAGCGGGTGGGTGGACAGCACGCTGCAGGGACCCGCCCGCTCCCGGGGCGGCCGCCTGCCCGAGTGGCTGCGCGGCACGCCCGGGCGCGTCCTCGGGCTCGCCCTCGTCGTCCTGCTGGTCGTCGCGGTGGCCGTGAGCTGCAGCGGCGGCGGGGACGGCGACAGCGGCGTCCCGGTGCTCGGCGACGGGCCCGACGCCGGCGTCGACGGCGTCCGCGCGCCCTCCGACGCGACCGGCGGCACGCTGCGCGTGGTCACCAGCGAGGTCGACAGCCTCGACCCGCAGCGGTCCTACCAGCCCGGCGTGTGGAACCTCATGCGGCTCTACACCCGCACCCTGGTGACCTACGCCAGCGAGCCCGGCCGCACCGGCGAGCTGGTGCCCGACCTCGCCACCGGCCTCGGCACCACCCCCGACGGCGGCCTGAGCTGGACGTTCACCCTCAAGCAGGGCGCCCGGTTCGAGAACGGCCGGGCGATCACCTCGCGCGACGTCAAGTACGGCATCGAGCGGTCCTTCGCCTCCGACGTCGTGGTCGGCGGGCCCACCTACGTCGTGGACCTGCTCGACGACCCCGAGAACCCCTACGCCGGGCCGTACCAGGACGAGACCCCAGGCAGGCTGGGGCTGGCCGCGATCGAGACGCCCGACGACGCCACGATCACCTTCCGGCTGCGCTCGGCCCAGCCCGACTTCCCCTACGTGCTGGCGCTCCCCTCGAGCAGCCCGGTGCCGATCGAGAACGACACCGGCGCCGCCTACGGCAGCGACCCGGTCTCCTCCGGCCCCTACGCGGTCACCACCGTCGACGCCGCGACCGGCATCGTCCTCGACCGCAACCCGCAGTGGGACCCGGCCACCGACGAGGTCCGGACGGCGCTGCCCGACCGCGTCGTCGTCCGCACCGGGCTGTCCACCCTGGAGCGGGACCAGGAGCTGCTCGCCGGCTCGGCCGACGTCGACGTCTCCGGCGCCGGCCTGCACGCGGCCACCGCCGCCCGGCTCGCCGAGGGCGCGGGCGGCGACGTGCCGCTGACCGACCGGGTCGACGACCTGACCACCGGCGCGGTGCGGCTGCTCGCGCTGCCCACCGACGTCGCGCCGATGAACGACCCGAACTGCCGGGCCGCGGTGGCCGCCGCGATCGACCGCGGCGCCGTCCAGGAGGTCGCCGGCGGCGCGGACAACGCCGTCCGCACCTCGCAGCTGTGGCCGCGGTCCCTGGGCGGCGGGCCGGAGGACCCCGACCCGGGCCCCGACCCCGACGCCGCCCGGGAGGCGCTGGCCGCCTGCGGGCAGCCCGACGGGTTCCGCACGGTCCTCGCCGTGCCGGACGCCCAGGCCAGCGTCGCGGTGGCCGAGGAGGTCGTCGCGCAGCTCGCGGAGGTCGGGATCACCGCGGAGCTGCGCCCGCTGCCGGCGACCAGCTTCTACGCCACCGACGTCGGCAATCCGGACAACGTGGCGCGCAACGGCTTCGGCATCGTGCTGGCCACCTGGACCGCCGACTTCCCGACGCCGGGCTCGTTCCTCGTGCCGCTGGTCGACGGCCGCTCGGTGAGCCTGGTCGGCAACACCAACTACGCCCGGCTCACCGACCCGGCGATCTCCGGGCTGGTCGACGCCGCCCGCGCCGCCGCCGACCCGCAGGCGGCCCGGGGCGCCTGGCGGGAGGTCGCGACGGCGGCCGGCGGGACCGGCGCCTACGTGCCGCTGGTGGAGACGCGCGTGCAGCTCCTGGCCGGGCAGCGGCTGCGCAACGGGCTGGTCATGGAGCCCTACGCGGGGCACGACCTGGCCACCGCGGGCGTGCGCTGACCGGGACGCCTGCGGGCACCGGTTACGCTGGGGCCATGGTCGAGCTCGTCCTCAACGTGCTGCTGGTCCTCACCAGCGTGCTGCTCGTGGTGCTGATCCTGCTGCACCGGGGCAAGGGCGGTGGCCTGTCCTCGATGTTCGGCGGCGCGGTCTCCTCCCAGCTGTCCGGCTCCTCGGTCGTCGAGAAGAACCTCAACCGGCTCACCGTGTTCACCGGCCTGATCTGGACCGTGTGCATCGTGGCGCTGGGCATCCTGCTCAAGGTGTAGCCCCGCCCCGCCCCTGGTCGCGGCGAAATCGTGACCGGGGAGACACCCTCAGGCCCTAGACTGCCCGGGCGGCGTGATCACGCGCCGTGACGATCCAGCAGGCAGGTCAGGACGAGGGGGCGCTCGTGGCTGGTGGCAACGCGATCCGGGGGACCCGGGTCGGCGCGGGTCCGATGGGTGAGGCCGAGCGCGGAGAGGCGGCCCCGCGGCACCGGGTCGGCTACTGGTGCAGCTCGGGTCACGAGACGCGGGTGGCCTTCGCCACCGACGCGGAGGTCCCCGAGACCTGGGACTGCCCGCGCTGCGGTCTCCCGGCCGGTCAGGACCCGCAGGCGCCGCCGCCGGCGCCACGGACCGAGCCGTACAAGACGCACCTCGCCTACGTGCGTGAGCGGCGCAGCGACGCCGACGGTGACGCCCTCCTCGAGGAGGCCCTCGCCAAGCTGCGGGCCCGCCGCGGCGCCTAGAGCTCCCGTCTGACCGCCCCGGCGGAGGCCCCGTGGGCCTCCGCCGGGGCACCGGGCGTGCCGGGCGCCGGCAGCCCGCGGCCGTCGGCCAGCGGCCGCCCTCGCGGCGCGGCGCCGGGTCGACGGGGCAGCACCCCGCGGAGCACGACCGACAGCCGCCACGGCTCGTCCTCCCGCACCCGCGTGCGGGAGGAGGACGCGTCGGCCTCCGTCGACGGCGCACGGCAGGCAGCCGTCGACGGCGGTCACCCCGCCCCGGGCAGGCGGCTCGCGGCGGCGGCGTCGAGCAGCCAGCGGGTCGCCCGGCGGCCGCGGGCCCCGGCGGCCGGGACCTCGGCGCGGTCGGCGCCACCCAGCGCCCGTGCCACGGCCTCGGCCTTGCCCTCCCCGGACACCAGCAGCCAGACCTCCTCGGCGGCGGTGATCGCGGCGAAGCCGAGGCTCACCCGCGTCGGCGGCGGCTTCGGGCAGTCCCGCACCGGCACCACGGTCCGTTCGTCGGAGACCGCGGGGGAGTCCGGGAAGATCGACGCCACGTGGCCCTCGGGGCCCATCCCGAGCAGCAGGACGTCGAACCGGGGGAGCGGGCCGTCGGTCCCGGCGTCGCGGGCGGCGTCGGCCAGGGCCCCGGCGTACCAGTCCGCGGCCTCCTCCGGGGTGTCGAAGCCGGCATCGGACGCCGGGATCGGGTGCACCCGCTCCGGCGGCGCCCCGACCCGGTCCAGCAGCGCCTCGCGGGCGCCCTTCTCGTTGCGCTCGTCGTCGTCGGCCGGGACGAACCGCTCGTCGCCCCACCAGACGTCGACGGCGGTCCAGTCGACCGCCTGACCGGGCGCCGGCTCCTCGGCCAGCTCCGCGGCGTGCCGCAGCACCGCCGTCCCGATCCCGCCGCCGGTGAGCACCACCGACGCCGTCCCGTGCACCGCCTGGGCCGCGGCCAGCCGCGCGACCAGCGCGGAGGCCACCGCCCGCGCCAGCAGCTCGGCGTCGGGCTCGACGACGATCCCGGGCGTGGGGCCCTCGATCCGCTCCGCGAGCGCCTCGGCGATCCGGTCCCCGGGAGGCAGCGTCACCGCGCCGCTCCGGAGCCGGCCTCGGACGGGGTCTCGGGCGCCGTCGGGTCCGGGGTGTCGTGCTCGCCGTGCTCGGCCACCTCGTCGGTGCCCTCGGAGTCCGGCGGCACCGTCGGCGCCTCCCCGTGCGGGCTGTTGGTGCCGACGTCGTCCCTCGCGAACGGCGCGCCCGCGTGCTCGGCCGGGTCCACCCACACGTGCGCGCGCACCGGCGCCCGGCCGGCCAGGCCGGTCACCCCGGTGGTGGCCTCCAGCGCCTCGGCGTACGGCTCGTCGGGGTCCAGCCGGCGCAGCTCCTCGCCGAGCAGGTCGCCCAGCGACCGGTCGGGCAGCGCCATCGTGGCGTCGGGCCGGTACGGCTGGCTGATCACCGCGCCGCCGCGGCGGTCGGCGTGCACGCGCACCTCCTCGTCCTGGTCCAGCGTCAGGAACACCGAGTCGATGCCGCTGGGCCCGGGGTGCCGGGTGGCCTGCACGACCTCGACCGCGCTGCCGGTGCGGGACGCGAGCCAGCCGCGCAGCAGCTGGGCGGTGGCCGCCCCGGGGTCGCCCTCGACGCGGGCGCCGAGCACCTTCACCGCGTCCCCGCGGCGGCCGGACACCGAGTCCAGCGCGGAGGTGAGCGTCGCCCGCCAGCCGGTGGCGCGGGTCCAGGCCAGGTCGGTGTCGCCGGGGGAGTAGTCGTGCGCCCGGGTCCGCAGCGAGGCCAGCTGGTCCGACGCCGACGTGCTGTCGGTGATCCGCCGGTCGGCGATGACCGCGAGCGCGTCGGTGCTCAGCTGCCGCGGCGGCTCGGTGTGCCACCAGGTGACCACGGGCGCGTCGGCGGCCAGCAGCGGCAGCACGACCGACTCCGCGTGCAGCGCCAGGCGCCCGTACATGCGCATGACGACCGCCTCGCCGGGGCCCAGCCGCCCGCCGATGGACACCTCGGCGTCCAGCCGCGGCACCGGGGCCTCGATCTGCCGGCGGACGACGACGAGGATCCGGCAGGGGTGCTGCTCGGCGGCCGCCGTCGCGGCCTCCTCGGCCTCGGCCACCCGGCCCTCGTCGGCGACGACCACCAGGGTCAGCGCCACCCCCGACAGCACCGCTCCGCCGGTCCGCCGCTGGGCGGCGAGCTCCTTGACCACGGCCGAGCCGGTGGTGTCCCAGAGCGTCGTCATCGCGTCTCCTCTCCGCGGGGGCGCCTCACGGACGCCGCCACCGGCGGCCCTCGGCGGCCAGCATCTCGTCGGCCGCGCGCGGCCCCCACTCGCCGGCCCGGTAGGCGTGCGGCGTGCTGCCGGCCCAGAACTCCTCGAGCGGGTCGATGACGGCCCAGGAGGCCTCGACCTCGGCGTTGCGCGGGAACAGCGTGGCGTCGCCGAGCAGCACGTCCAGCAGCAGCCGCTCGTAGGCCTCGGGGCTGGCCTCGGTGAACTGCTCGCCGTAGAGGAAGTCCATGGACACGTCCCGGACCTCCATGACGCTGCCGGGCACCTTCGACCCGAACTTCAGGGTGACCCCCTCGTCGGGCTGCACGCGCACCACCAGCTGGTTGTTGCCCAGCTCCTCGGTGTCGGTGTCGGCGAAGGGCAGGTGCGGCGCCCGGTTGAACACCAGCGCGATCTCGGTGACCCGCCGCGGCAGCCGCTTGCCGGTGCGCAGGTAGAACGGCACGCCGGCCCACCGGCGGGTCTCCACCCCGAGCCGGACCGCGGCGTAGGTCTCGGTGGTCGAGTGCGCGTCGACGCCCTCCTCCTGCCGGTAGCCCCTGGCCCGCTGACCCGCCAGCCAGCCCTGCTCGTACTGGCCGCGGACGGCGAAGGTGTGCAGGTCCTCGGGCAGCGAGATCGCACGCAGCACCTTGAGCTTCTCGGTGCGGATCTCGTCGGCCGAGAACTCGACCGGCTCCTCCATCGCGGTGAGCGCGAGCAGCTGCAGCAGGTGGTTCTGCAGCACGTCGCGCGCCGCCCCGGTCTTCTCGTAGAAGCCCGCCCGCCCGCCGATGCCGACGTCCTCGGCCATGGTGATCTGCACCGAGTCGACGTGGTGGCCGTTCCAGACCGGCTCGAACAGCTCGTTGGCGAACCGCAGCGCCATGAGGTTCTGGACGGTCTCCTTGCCCAGGTAGTGGTCGATGCGGAAGACGTCCTCGGCGCTGAACACCGAGTCGACCAGCTCGTTGAGCTCCCGGCTGGAGGCGAGGTCGGTGCCGAAGGGCTTCTCGACGACGACCCGCCGCCACCGGTCCGGCGTGCTCTCGGCCATGCCGGTGCGCTGCATCTGCTTGAGCACGACGGGGAACATCGCCGGCGGGATCGACAGGTAGAACGCCGCGTTGCCGCCGATGCCGTGGCTGCTCTCCAGGTCGGCGAGGGCGTGGGCGAGCTCGTCGAAGGCGTTGTCGTCGTCGAAGGAGCCCTGGACGAACCGGACGCTGTTGGCCAGCCGCTCCCACACCTCCTCCCGCCACGGCGTGCGGGCCGCGTTGCGGGCCGCGTCCCGTGCCAGCTCGGCGAAGTCCTGGTCACCCCAGTCCCGCCGGGCGAAGCCCAGCAGCGCGAAGTTCGTCGGCAGCAGCCCGCGGTTGGCCAGGTCGTACACGGCCGGGAGCAGCTTCTTGCGGGCCAGGTCGCCGGTGATGCCGAAGACGACCAGGGCGCAGGGCTCGGGGACCCGCGGCAGCCGCCGGTCCCGCGGGTCGCGCAGCGGGTTGGGGATCACGTGCCCTCCTCGAGGGGGTGCAGGGTCAGTCGAGGGCAGCGAGGACCTGGTCGATGCCGGCGGACCGGTCGGTCAGGTGCAGGTGCAGCAGCGGGCGCTGCCGGTCGGCCAGCGCCTGCCGGTCGCCGGCGGCCTGGGCGGCCTGCAGCGTGCCGAAGGAGTACGGCCGGTCGGGCACCGGGAGGTCCTGCGTCACCGCGCCGGTGAGCTGCAGGAACGCGCCGACCTGCGGACCGCCCTTGTGGTACTGGCCGGTCGAGTGCAGGAAGCGCGGACCCCACCCGAAGGTGACCGCGTGCTCCGTGCGGCGGGCCAGCGCCGCACGCAGCTCGCCGGCCCGGGCGTCGGCCTCGCGGTCCAGGTACGCCATGACGGCGAGGTAGCCACGCGGCGGGACGGCGCCCAGCAGGGCGTCCAGCGCCAGCCGCAGCCCGTCGGCCTGGGTCAGGTCGACGCCGTCGAGCACGCCGCCGGAGGCGTACAGCTCGACCGCGCCGATCGTGGCGGCCGGCCGCTCCTCGGGCAGGCCGGACTCGAGGATCCGCGAGGTGTTCTGCTTGGACTCGGTGACGTTGGGCTGGTCGAAGGGGTTGATCCCCAGCACCCGCCCGGCCACCGCCGTCGCGTACTCCCAGCCGAGGAACTGCGCGCCCAGCGGGCCGGTGACGCCGACCGAGGGCCGGCCGTCGACCGGGTCCCCGTCGACGACGGCCAGCAGCGCGTCCGGCGCCTGCGACCCGGGCGCGTCCACCGACTCCAGGACCACGGGCAGCAGCCCCCGGCCCTCCTTGCCGGTGGACTCGGCGATGAGCTGCTCGGCCCAGTCGCCGAAGCCCTCGATGCGCGGGCCGCTGCCGCCGGTGCCCTCGGCGAGGGCGACCTTGTCCCGGCCGGTGCGGAAGCCCGCGCCCATGGCGACGCCGAGCTCCAGCGCCGGGTTGTCCGGCTCGGCGAGGTGCTCGGCGAGGTCGGCGGCCTCGTCCAGCAGGGTGCCGACGTCCACCCCGGCCAGCGCCGCGGGCACCAGCCCGAACGCCGACAGGGCGCTGTAGCGGCCGCCGACGTTCGGGTCGGCGAGGAACACCGCGCGGGCGCCCATGGCGGCGGCGGTGTCGGCCAGCGGGGAGCCGGGGTCGGTGACGACGACGAACCGCCGGCCGACCTCCTTCTCGTCCAGCCCCGCCTCGGCGAACGCGGCGACGAACGCCCGCCGGTGGCTGTCGGTCTCGATCGTGCCGCCGGACTTGGAGCTGACCACGACCACGGTGCGGTCGAGGTCGGTCATCGCCGCGGCGACCTGCCCGGGGTCGGTGGTGTCGAGGACGACCAGCGGCGCGCCCGCGGTGCGGCAGATGACCTCCGGCGCCAGCGAGGAACCGCCCATGCCGCACAGGACGACGCGGTCGATCCCCTCGCCGGCGAGCTCGGCCCGCAGCTCGGCCAGCCGGGACACCAGCTCGCGCGAGGACGCGGGCAGGTCCAGCCAGCCGAGCCGGATCGAGGCCTCGCTCTCGGCCTCGGGGCCCCAGAGGGTGGCGTCCTTGGCCACCAGGCGCGCGGCGACGTCGTCGTCGGCGAGCTGGGTGCGGACGACCTCCGGGACGTCGAGGCCGGAGCAGGAGAACTCCAGCGTCATGCCTTGTCCTCGAGCTGGCCGCGCACGGACTCGGTGAGCTCGTCCCACGAGTCGACGAACTTCCGCACGCCCTCCTCCTCGAGGACGCGGAACACGTCGTCGAGGTCGACGCCGGCGTCGGCGATGGCCTTCATCGTCGCCGCGGCGTCGTCGTAGGTCTTCTGCACCGGGGTGCCCGCCGCGCCGTGGTCGGCGTAGGCCTGCAGCGTCTTCTCCGGCATCGTGTTCACGGTGCCGGGGGCGATGAGCTCGCTGACGTAGAGCGTGTCGGAGTACTCCGGGTTCTTCACCCCGGTCGAGGCCCACAGCGGCCGCTGCGGCCTCGCGCCCTTGGCCTCCAGCGCCTTCCAGCGGTCGGAGGAGAAGACCTCCTCGTAGGCCTGGTAGGCCAGCTGCGCGTTGGCCAGCGCGGCCTTGCCCTTGAGCTGGTCGGCGCCCGCCTTCTCCAGCCGCTTGTCGATCTCGCTGTCCACGCGGGACACGAAGAACGAGGCGACGGAGGCGATCCCGCTGAGGTCGGCGTCGGGGTCCTGCTCGAGGCGCTGCTCCAGCCCGGACAGGTAGGCGTCCATGACGGCGCGGTACCGCTCGAGGCTGAAGATCAGGGTGACGTTGACACTGATCCCGCGGGCGATCGACGTCGTGATGGCCGGCAGGCCCTCCACGGTGGCCGGGATCTTGATGTAGAGGTTCGGCCGGTCCACCAGCCACCACAGGTGCGCGGCCTCGGCGGCGGTGGCGTCGGTGTCGTGCGCCAGGCCCGGCGCGACCTCCAGCGACACCCGGCCGTCGCCGGGCTGCCGCTCGGCCACGGGGGCCAGCAGGTCGCAGGCGTCGCGCACGTCGGAGGCGGTGATGGTGCGCAGCGCCTCCTCGACGCTCACCTGGCGCACCGCTAGGGCGTGCAGCTGGTCGTCGTAGGACTCCGACCCGCTGATCGCGGCGGCGAAGATCGTCGGGTTGGTGGTGACGCCGACGACGGAGCGCTCGTCGACCAGCGACTGCAGGTTGCCGCTGCGGATGCGGTCCCGCGACAGGTCGTCGAGCCAGACGGCGACGCCCGCCTGTGACAGCTCGGCCAGCTTCTCGTTCTGTGCCATGTCTCTGCCCTTCGTGGTGAGGCCGCGTGGGTTCAGCGGTCGCCGGTGGGGTGGGGGAGGCCCCCGGTGGCTGCAACCGGGCCGGCCGGGACGGCGTTCCCCGCGGCGGCGGCCTCGATCGACTCGCGGGCGGCGGCGACGACGGCCTCGTCGGTCAGCCCGAACTCCTCGTAGAGCACCGAGTAGGCGGCGCTCGCGCCGTAGTGGGTGAGCCCCACGATCCGGCCGGCGTCGCCGACGAACTCGCGCCAGCCCATGGGCACGCCGGCCTCGACGCTCACCCGCGCGCGGACCGAGGGCGGCAGCACCTCGTCCTTGTAGGCCTGGTCCTGGTCGGCGAACCACTCGACGCAGGGCACCGACACCACGCGGGTCGGGACGCCGTCGGCCTCCAGCCGCTCGCGGGCGGCGACGGCGATCTGCACCTCCGAGCCGGTGCCCAGCAGGATCACCTCGGGCTGCCCGTTCGAGGCGTCGGCCAGCACGTAGGCGCCGCGCGCGACGCCCTCGGCGGAGCCGAACTCCGAGCGGTCGAACACCGGCAGGTTCTGCCGGGACAGCAGCAGGCCGGCCGGGCGGTCGTTGTTCTCGAGGATCGTGCGCCAGGCGACGGTGACCTCGTTGGCGTCGGCCGGGCGGACGACGTCGAGGCCGGGGATGGCCCGCAGCGCGGCGAAGTGCTCGATCGGCTGGTGCGTGGGGCCGTCCTCGCCCAGGCCGATCGAGTCGTGCGTCCACACGTAGGTCACCGGCAGCTGCATGAGCGCGGCCAGGCGGACCGCCCCGCGCATGTAGTCGGAGAAGGTGAGGAACGTGCCGCCGTAGACGCGGGTGCCGCCGTGCAGCGCGATGCCGTTCATGACCGCGCCCATGCCGTGCTCGCGGACGCCGAAGTGCAGCGTGCGGCCGTAGGGGCCACCGCTCCACATCTTCGTCTGGCGGTCGGCCGGCAGGAAGGACGGTTCCCCCTCGACGGCGGTGTTGTTGCTCTCCGCGAGGTCGGCCGACCCGCCCCACAGCTCGGGCAGCGCCGGGTAGAGGGCGGCGAGGACCTTGCCCGAGGCCTTGCGGGTGGCCACGCCCTTGGGGTCGGCGTCGAAGGTCGGCAGGCCGTCGGCGAAGCCCTCGGGCAGCCGGCGCTCGCGCATCCGCTCCAGCAGGGCGGCGCGCTCGGGGTTCTCCTGCGCCCAGGCGTCGAAGCGCTCCTGCCACTCGGCGTGGGCCTTCTCGCCGGCGTCGACCACCGAGCGGGCGTGCGCGAGCACCTCGTCGTCGACCTCGAAGGTCTTCCCCGGGTCGAAGCCCAGGACCTCCTTGGTGGCGCGGACCTCGTCGTCGCCGAGCGCCGAGCCGTGCGCGGCGCCGGTGTTCTGCTTGTTCGGCGCGGGCCAGGCGATGATCGTCCGCAGCACGATGATCGACGGGCGGCGGGTCTCGGCCTTGGCGGCGGCGAACGCGGCGTCGACCGCGGCCAGGTCCTCGCCGTCGTCGACGTGCTGCACGTGCCAGCCGTAGGCCTCGTAGCGCTTGCCGACGTCCTCGGTGAAGGCGACGTTCGTGTCGTCCTCGATGGAGATCCGGTTGTCGTCGTAGACCAGGACCAGGTTGCCCAGCTGCTGGGTGCCGGCCAGCGACGACGCCTCGCCGCTGACGCCCTCCTCCAGGTCGCCGTCGGAGGCGAAGACCCAGACGGTGTGGTCGAAGAGGCTCTCGCCCTCGGGGGCGTCGGGGTCCAGCAGGCCGCGCTCGCGGCGGGCGGCCATGGCCATGCCGACGGCGTTGCCGACGCCCTGGCCGAGCGGGCCGGTCGTCGTCTCCACGCCGGGCGTGTGGTTGACCTCGGGGTGGCCGGGGGTCTTCGAGCCCCAGGTGCGCAGGGCCTGCAGGTCCTCGAGCTCCAGGCCGTAGCCGGACAGGTAGAGCTGGACGTACAGCGTCAGGCTCGAGTGGCCCATCGACAGGACGAAGCGGTCTCGGGCCACCCAGTTCGGGTCCGTGGGGTCGTGCCGCAGCCACTTGTGGAACAGCAGGTAGGCCGTGGGCGCCATGCTCATCGCGGTGCCGGGGTGGCCGTTGCCGACCTTCTGGACGGCGTCCATCGCCAGCACGCGGGCGGTGTCGATGGCCCGGCGGTCGAGGTCGCCGAAGTCCTCCGGCAGCGTGGGGTGCGGCTGCCGGGGCGATCCGGTGGGGGAGTCGGTCGCGGCCTCGGCGGGGGCCTCGGACTCCGTGCTCTTCGTGTCGTCAGCCTGGGTCATGTCGGGCGGAACTCCTCGAGGTCGGCCGTGCGTGGGGCCGTCCGGGGAGCGGTGGTCCGTGCTCCCGGGCGGACGACGTCGGGTGCGGGGCAGCGGATCGGCCGTGTCCCTGGTCTCCCTCGACCCGTGACCCTCCGTCGTCGGCGACGGCCCTACCCGCAGTTCCCGCGGCGTCAACGTGATCAAACCCTAGTCATCCGCACCGGTGGGCGGGGTGGCCGAGGGCTACAGTGGGCCCGTTCCATACCCCGGTTCGAAGGGACCATCGTGCTGTCTTCGTGCCCGGTGGCTCCCTGCCGTCCGTGCGTGCGCGCGGCAGAGGCCGCCCGGTGACGGCGCTCACCCAGCGGCCGGCCGTCCCGGCCCGCCGGCTGTCGGGCGTGGTCGGGGCCTACGTCGCGCTGACCAAGCCGAAGCTCGTCGAGCTGCTGCTGGTGACGACGCTGCCGGCGATGATGATGGCGGCCGACGGGTGGCCGTCCTGGCGGCTGGTGGCCGCGACGATGGTCGGCGGGATGTTCGCCGCCGGCGCGGCCAACGTGTTCAACTGCTGGTACGACCGCGACATCGACCGGCTGATGTCCCGCACGCGCAACCGGCCGATCCCCGCCGGGGTGGTGTCCCCGCGGGCGGCCCTGGTCTTCGGGGCGGCCCTCGCCACGGCGTCGCTGGCGATCCTGTGGTTCGAGACCACGCCGCTGGCCACCGCGCTGGCCGCGGTCGCGATCCTGGCCTACTCCGTCGTCTACACGATGGTGCTCAAGCGCCGGACCTGGCACAACACGGTCTTCGGGGCCTTCCCCGGCGCGGCGCCGGTGCTCATCGGGTGGGCGGCGGTGACCGGCTCGCTCGACTGGCCGGCGCTCGCCTTCTTCGCCGTCGTCTTCTGCTGGCAGATGCCGCACTTCTGGGCGCTGGCCAGCCGCTACCGCGACGACTACGCCCGCGCGAACGTCCCCATGCTGACCGTCGTCGCCGGCCCGGAGAGCGTCGGCCGCCAGTCGGTCGCGTGGGCGTGGGCGACCCTGGGCGCCACCCTGCTCATGGGGTCGATCACCCCGGTGCTGAACTGGGCCTTCGCCATCGGCGGCGGCCTGCTCGGCGCCTGGTACGTCGCCGAGACCCACCAGTGGCTGGACCGCATCCGCGCCGCCGTCCCCGACCGGCCGATGAAGCTGTTCTCGGTGTCGATCACCCACATGACGCTGCTGTCGATCGCCATCGCCATCGACGTCCTCGTCTGACCCACTCGGCTGGGTCGAGATCCCGTGATCTCGACCGTCCGGGCCGGTGCCGCCGGTCGAGATCACGGGATCTCGACGTCCGACGCGACCGACCGCCACGCGGCGCCTCTCGCCGGTCGGGGTGCCCGGTGTCGATCCAGTGTCGTCTCGCGCCGTGTCGGGCGCCGTCACGGCAGGTGGTGCCGTGCCGTGAGCCGAGAACCGCGGTGCCGGAACGGGGTCCCGGCCCACGCGGCGACGGAGTACACCGGCCGTCCGGTCCGCGGCAGGGGCGCGGCGACGCGCCGTCCCGGCCGCGTGAAGGGGGGACCGCGTCGAGGAAGGGGAGGACCGTGGGGAGCACTCCAGGAAGGGCTCCGGCGGTTGCCGCCGCCGCGCTGCTGCTGGCTCTGGCCGCACCTGCGACGGCGAGTGCCGCACCAGCCGCCGGGACCGCGGAGCCGCAGCTGCTGGTGGAGGGGCTCGCCGGCGGTTCCGGGAGCACCGTCGGTCCCGGTGGGGACCTCTACGTCACCGAGCCGGTCTCCGGCGACCTGACCCGCGTGGACCGCCGCACGGGGGAGGCGACGACGGTCGCGGACTGCCTGCCGGAGCGGGTGCTCCCCCCGGACGACACGGGCGGTGCCATGGACGTCGCCTTCCAGGGTCGGACCGCCTATGTGCTGGTGACGCTGGTCGGCCCCGATGTCGGCGGGGACGACGTCGTCGGGCTCTATCGCGTCGACGCTCCGGACACCTGCACGGTCGTCGCGGACATCGGCGCCTGGTCGCTCGAGAACCCCCCGGAGACGGACTTCTTCGTGCCCACCGGCGTGCAGTACGCGTTGGAGGCAGTGCACGGCGGCTTCCTGGTCACCGACGGACACCACAACCGCGTCCTGCACGTGACCTCCGACGGCGGGATCACCGAGGTCCTGACCCTGGGGAACGTCGTCCCGACCGGCCTGGCGGCCCACGGCCGCAGCGTGCTGGTCGCCCTGGCCGGGCCGGTCCCGCACGAGCCGGCGACCGGCCGGGTGCTGGCCTTCCGGCCTGGTGACGAGGACGTCCGCGAGGTCGCCTCGGGTGGCCGGCTGCTCGTGGACGTCGAGCGCGGTCCGGGTGGCGTCTACGCCCTGTCGCAGGGCGTCTTCACGCCCGGCAACCCGGAGGGGTCGCCGGCGGACCCGGACACCGGGCAGCTGCTCCGGGCGACCCGGGACGGCGGCTTCGAACTGCTGGCCGAGCCGCTCGACCGGCCGACCTCCATGGAGGTGGTGGGCCGGACCGCCTACGTCGTCACGCTCGACGGCGAGATCTGGACGGTCGGCCTGCGCGGCTGAGCCCGGCCCCGCACGAGGGGCTCCACCTCGCTCTCCGGTGCCCGACCTCACCCTGCAGCGCGAGGTCGGACACCGCGTGGTGAGGCCGGCGCGGTCGGGAGTGAGGCCCGGCCCGGCGGCTCAGCGGGCGGCGGTGGCGGGGACGGCGGCGGCGTCGAGGGGCTGCCCGGTCGCCGGGCCGCGGACCGACCACACCAGCCGCGCGGTGTACGCGGTCACCAGCACCGCGCCGAGCATGTGCAGCAGCACCAGCACGACCGGCAGGTGCGTGAAGTACTGGACGAAGCCGACGACGCCCTGCAGGAGCTGGACGACGAGCACGTCGCGCGCGGCCCGGCGGACGCGGTCGGGGGCGTCGGTGGCGTACAGCGCCACGAGCAGCGCGATCGTCAGGCCGACGAGCAGGAACACCGCGTCGGCGTGCAGCCGGCTCACCGTCTCGGGGTCGAAGCCCATGCGGTCGCCGGTGGGGACGCCGGCGTCGTCGAGGTCGCCGCTGTGCGGGCCGCTGCCGGTGACGACCGTCCCCAGCGCGAGCACCACCGCGGTGACCGCGGCGATCCCGCCGGCCAGCAGCGCGATCGGGCGGCGGACCACCGGCCGGCCGACGCCGGGCTCGCGGGACCGCAGCCACAGCACGGTCGAGACGGCGACCAGCAGCGTGGAGACGAGGAAGTGGACGGCGACGGTCCACGGGTTCAGGCCGGTGAGCACCGTGACGCCGCCGATCGCCGCCTGGACCGGGATGCCGAGGAACGTCAGCACCGCCAGCGGCCGCAGGTCCCGGCGCGGGGAGCGCCAGACCGCCACCAGCACCGCGACCGCCACCGCGGTGAGCACGAAGGTGAGCAGCCGGTTGCCGAACTCGATCAGGCCGTGCCCGGCCATCTCCGGCGTCGTCACGAAGCTGTCGGCGGTGCACCGCGGCCAGGTGGGGCAGCCCAGACCCGAGCCGGTCAGCCGGACCACGCCGCCGGTGACCACGATGGCGCCGTTGGCGACCACGTTGGCCAGCGCCAGGCGCGTGATGACGGCGGGGGAGAAGGCGGTGGGCAGGACCGGCACGGCCCGATGCTAGTCGCGGCCGGCCACCTCCCCGGTTCGCCCAGGGCGATCACGGACGGGGAAGGACGGGGCGCCCGACCGCGCTGTAGGAGGCGCAGGCGGCCGACGCGCCGACCTGGTGTCGGTGCGCCCTCCCGGGTACGGGTGCCCCATCCGGGCGACCTCCGAGCGAGCCCCGCCGACGCCCCGACTTCCCCTTGGACGTGAGGTATGACCAACCCCTTCTTCCCGGGCCCCTACGGGAGCCCGTTCGACGACTTCTTCGCCCGCTACCTGGGCGGCGAGCAGCGCACGCCGCGGCAGCGGGTGAGCCCCGTGCAGTTCCTCAGCCAGCAGGCCCGCGAGCTGGTGAACGCCGCGGCCGCGCAGGCCCTGGCCACCGGCAGCGCCGACCTCGACACCGAGCACCTGCTGTGGGCGATGACCGGCGACGAGACCGCGCGCGCCTTCCTGTCCCGCACGGGCACCGACCCCGACCGGCTGCGCACCGAGCTCGAGGAGCGGATGCCGCAGGGGACGCCGCAGGCCGAGCGGGCCGCCCTCACCCCGGCCGCGAAGCGGGTCCTGCTCGACGCCCACCAGGTGTCGCGGGCCCTGGGCTCCACCTACATCGGCCCCGAGCACCTGCTATTCGCCCTCGCCGTCGACGCCGAGTCCCCGGGCGGGCGGGTGCTGCGCGAGCACGGGGTCACCCCCGAGGCGCTGCAGCAGGCGGCCACCGGCGGCGGCACGCCGGGCGGCGGCCGTCCCGGGCGGCCGGCCTCGAGCACCCCGACGCTCGACGAGTTCGGCCGCGACCTCACCGAGATGGCCCGCAACGGCCAGATCGACCCGGTGATCGGCCGCGAGTCCGAGATCGAGCAGACCGTCGAGGTCCTCTCGCGGCGCCGCAAGAACAACCCGGTGCTCATCGGCGAGGCCGGCGTCGGCAAGACCGCGATCGTCGAGGGCATCGCCGCCCAGATCGTCGAGGGCGACGTCCCGGAGACGCTGCGCGGCAAGCGCCTGGTCGAGCTCGACCTCACCGGCCTGGTGGCCGGCACCCGCTACCGCGGGGACTTCGAGGAGCGGCTCAAGAAGATCGTGGACGAGATCCGCGAGCACTCCGACGAGGTGGTTGTCTTCATCGACGAGCTGCACACCGTCGTCGGCGCGGGCGCGTCCGAGGGCTCCGGCGGCGCGGGCAACATGCTCAAGCCCGCCCTGGCCCGCGGCGAGCTGCACGTCATCGGCGCGACGACGCTCGACGAGTACCGCCGGAACATCGAGAAGGACGCCGCTCTCGAGCGCCGGTTCCAGCCGATCCTGGTGTCGGAGCCCAGCGTCGAGGACACCGTGCAGATCCTCTGCGGCCTGCGCGACCGCTACGAGGCCCACCACCAGGTGCGCTTCACCGACGACGCCGTCCGCGCCGCCGTCGAGCTCTCCGACCGCTACGTGACCGACCGGCACCTGCCGGACAAGGCCATCGACCTCATCGACCAGGCCGGCGCCCGCGTCCGCCGCCGGGTGAAGACCCCGCCGACGGACCTGCGCGGCCTCGAGCAGGAGGTCGAGCGGCTGCAGCGGGAGAAGGACCAGGCGGTCGCCGCCGAGCAGTACGAGCGCGCCTCCGAGCTGCGCGACGAGCTCGCCACGGCGCAGCGCCGCCTGGAGGAGGCCCGCACCGGCGGCGGCCAGCCGGGCGTGCCCGAGGTCGGCGTCGAGGACGTCGCCGAGGTGGTCTCGCGGCAGACCGGCATCCCGGTGGCCCAGCTGACCCAGGAGGAGATGGCGCGGCTGCTGCAGCTCGAGGAGCGCCTGCACGAGCGGGTGGTCGGCCAGGACGACGCCGTCCGCGTGGTCTCCGAGGCCATCCGCCGGTCCCGCGTGGGCCTGGGCGACCCGGACCGGCCCATCGGCAGCTTCCTGTTCCTCGGCCCGACCGGCGTCGGCAAGACCGAGCTGGCCCGGGCCCTGGCCGAGGCGATGTTCGGCGACTCCGACCGGATGATCCGGCTGGACATGAGCGAGTTCCAGGAGCGGCACACCGTCAGCCGCCTGGTCGGTTCCCCGCCCGGCTACGTCGGCTACGAGGACGCCGGTCAGCTGACCGAGGCGGTCCGCCGCCGGCCCTACTCGGTGGTGCTGCTCGACGAGATCGAGAAGGCGCACCCCGACGTCTTCAACACGCTGCTGCAGGTGCTCGACGACGGCCGGCTCACCGACTCGCAGGGCCGCACGGTCGACTTCACGAACACCGTGCTGATCATGACCAGCAACCTGGGGTCGGAGCTGATCCAGGGGCGCAACACCCCGCTCGGCTTCGGCACCGGTGACGGCGCCGCGGCCGACGCCGGCCTGCGGGACCGGCTCATGCGGCGGCTGCGGGAGTCGTTCCGGCCGGAGTTCCTCAACCGGATCGACGAGATCGTGGTGTTCCAGCAGCTGGAGAGCGAGCAGCTGCAGCAGATCACCCGGCTCCTGCTCGACGAGACCCGCCGGCGGCTGTCGGCGCAGGGCATCGAGGTCACCTTCACCGACGAGGCGGTCGCCTGGATCGCCGAGCGGGGCTTCGAGCCCTCGTTCGGGGCGCGCCCGCTGCGCCGGGCGATCCAGCGGGAGGTCGACAACCCGCTGGCCCGGCTGCTGCTCGACGGTCGCGTCGGGGCCGGCCGGCACGTCGTCGCCGACGTCCGGGACGGCGCCCTCGACCTGCGCGTCGAGGACCGCGAGCCGGCCGCGGCCGCCCGGGCCTGAGCCCGTCGTGACCTGCGCCACCCGGCCCCTGACCTGCACGGTCGGGGGCCGGGCGACTTAGGGGGACCTTGCTTGCAGGCCTCCCGAAATAGGACACAATCGTGTTGTGGAAAGCAGCGCGACGCAGGCGGGGACGGTGCGGGCCGACGACGTCCGCACCCGCGACCGCGTGCTCGCGCTGCTGCTCGAGCACGGTCCGCAGACCGCCAGCGAGCTGGCCGGCCGGCTGGGCGTCAGCCCCGCCGCCGTCCGGCGCCACCTCGACGCCCTGGCCGCCCAGGGCCGGGTCGAGGAGCGCGCGGCCGCGGGCGCGCACCGGGGGAGGGGCCGGCCCGCCCGGCACTTCCACCTCACCGACGCCGGCCGGTCCGGGTTCGCCCACGCCTACGACGACCTGGCGCTGACCGCGCTGCGGTACGTCGCGGCCTCCGGTGGTCCCGACGCCGTCCGCGCCGTCGCCGAGGCGCAGCTGGCCGGTCTCGAGCAGCGGGCCTCCGACGCCGTCGCCCGCGCGGCCGGTGCGCCGGTCGAGCGGGCCCGGGCGCTGGCCGAGGCGCTGACGGCCGAGGGCTACGCTGCCACGGCCTCGGCGATCTCCAGCGGCGGGCAGCTGTGCCAGCACCACTGCCCGGTCGCGCACGTGGCGGCGGAGTTCCCGCAGCTGTGCGAGGTCGAGACGGCGGTCATCGGCCGGCTGGTGGGCACCCACGTCCAGCGGCTGGCCACGATCGCCCACGGCGACGGCGTCTGCACCACCCACATCCCCGGGCCGCCTCGCAGCAGCGGAGGCGCCCGGCCTCACACCGGTGCGGGGAACAGAACGACCCCCGCACGCCCTGTACCCGGTGAGCGAGCAGCGCGGGTCGTCCCCCCACGACCCGGCCCCGCACCGTCCACCAGCACCCCCACGAACGACCGGGAGAGGACGCCCGCATGACCAGCACCCAGCAGCCGGTGACCGGCACGCCGCTGACGCAGGACGAGCAGATCGAGCAGCTCGGCCGCTACCAGTACGGCTGGGCCGACGCCGACGTCGCCGGGGCCTCCGCCCGACGCGGTCTCGACGAGGACGTCGTCCGGGACATCTCGGCGCGCAAGGACGAGCCCGAGTGGATGCTCGAGCGCCGCCTCAAGGCGCTCAAGCTCTTCGAGCGCAAGCCGATGCCCGACTGGGGGTCGGACCTCTCCGGCATCGACTTCCAGAACATCAAGTACTTCGTGCGCTCGACCGAGGCCCAGGCCGCCTCGTGGGACGAGCTGCCCGAGGACATCAAGAACACCTACGACAAGCTGGGCATCCCCGAGGCGGAGAAGCAGCGGCTGATCGCCGGCGTCGCGGCCCAGTACGAGTCCGAGGTCGTCTACCACAAGATCCGCGAGGACCTCGAGGAGCAGGGCGTCGTCTTCCTCGACACCGACACCGCCCTCAAGGAGCACCCGGACCTGTTCCGCGAGTACTTCGGCTCGGTCATCCCGTCCGGCGACAACAAGTTCGCCGCGCTGAACACCGCGGTGTGGTCGGGCGGCTCGTTCATCTACGTGCCGAAGGGCGTGCACGTCGAGATCCCGCTGCAGGCCTACTTCCGGATCAACACCGAGAACATGGGCCAGTTCGAGCGGACGCTGATCATCGTCGACGAGGGCGCCTACGTGCACTACGTCGAGGGCTGCACCGCGCCGATCTACAAGTCGGACTCGCTGCACTCCGCGGTCGTCGAGATCATCGTCAAGAAGAACGCGCGCTGCCGGTACACGACCATCCAGAACTGGTCGAACAACGTCTACAACCTGGTCACCAAGCGGGCGATCGCCCACGAGGGCGCGACCATGGAGTGGATCGACGGCAACCTCGGCTCCAAGGTCACCATGAAGTACCCGGCGGTCTGGATGACCGGCGAGCACGCCAAGGGCGAGGTGCTCTCCATCGCCTTCGCGGGCGAGGGCCAGCACCAGGACGCCGGCGCCAAGATGGTGCACGCCGCCCCGAACACCTCCTCGACCATCGTGTCGAAGTCGGTGGCCCGCGGCGGTGGCCGCACCTCCTACCGCGGCCTGGTGCAGATCGACGAGGGCGCGTCCGGCTCGAAGTCGACGGTCAAGTGCGACGCCCTGCTGGTCGACACGATCAGCCGGTCGGACACCTACCCCTACGTCGACGTCCGCGAGGACGACGTCGCCATGGGCCACGAGGCGACCGTCTCCCGGGTCAGCGAGGACCAGCTCTTCTACCTGATGAGCCGCGGCCTGTCCGAGGACGAGGCCATGGCGATGGTGGTCCGCGGGTTCGTCGAGCCGATCGCCCGCGAGCTGCCCATGGAGTACGCCCTCGAGCTCAACCGGCTCATCGAGCTGCAGATGGAAGGTGCCGTCGGCTGATGCCGGACCAGAACACCCCCATCACCACCGGTCTCACCACGGAGTCCGCCACCCTCGCCGGCGAGCTGTTCGGC
Source organism: Geodermatophilus sp. SYSU D00867 (assembly GCF_054050315.1). NCBI lineage: Bacteria > Bacillati > Actinomycetota > Actinomycetes > Geodermatophilales > Geodermatophilaceae > Geodermatophilus > Geodermatophilus sp. SYSU D00867. The sequence goes on from NZ_JBJGZC010000006.1 coordinate 45,302, forward strand.
GAGGGGGTGGGCACCCAGGCGGGCCCGCCGGCCGTCCCGGCGGCGGGCACCGGCACGGCCGGCCAGGCCGCGCCGGGCGCCCACTCGCACGGCGGCACCACCCCGACCGGCTCGCCGGCCGAGCGGTTCACCTCGACCGACCCCGAGGCCTTCGGCGCGGTCACCGGCCGCGAGGAGGACTGGCGCTTCACCCCGATGCGCCGGATCCGCCCGCTGCTCGACGGCGCCCCCTCGGACGCGCACCTGGAGTGGGACACCGACCTGCCCGAGGGCGTCGAGCTGACCCGCGTGGAGGCCGACGACCCGCTGATCAAGGGCCTGCCCGAGCCGGTCGACCGGCTGGCGGCGCTCACCCGGCAGCGCAGCGGCGGCGCGGCCGTCGTCCGCGTGCCGGCGGAGGCCCGGCCCGACCGCCCGGTCACGCTGCGGCTGTCGGGCAGCGGCTCGGACGACGTCGTGTGGGGCCAGCTCGTCGTCGAGGTCGGCGCGTTCGCGGAGGTGACCGTCGTCCTCGACCACGCGGGCCTCGCCCGGTACTCCGGCGGCGTGGCCGTGCTCGTCGGTGACGGCGCGCAGGTCACCGTCGTCTCGGTGCAGGAGTGGGCGCCCGGCGCGGTGCACGGCGGGCAGTACGACGCCGTCGTCGGCCGGGACGCCAGCTTCAAGCAGGTCGTGGTCACCCTCGGCGGCGACCTCGTCCGGCTGGTCAGCAACGTGCAGTACGCCGGCCCCGGCGGCACCGCGGAGCTGTTCGGCGTCTACTTCTCCGACGAGACGCAGCACCAGGAGCACCGGCTCTGGGTGGACCACGCGGTGCCCAACTGCACCAGCAACGTGCTCTACAAGGGTGCGCTGCAGGGCGAGGGCGCGCGCACGGTGTGGATCGGCGACGTCCGCATCCGCCCCGCGGCCACCGGCACCGACACCTACGAGCTCAACCGCAACCTGGTGCTCACCGACGGCGCCCGCGCCGACTCGGTGCCCAACCTGGAGATCGAGACCGGCGAGATCGTCGGCGCCGGTCACGCCAGCGCCACCGGCCGGTTCGACGACGAGCAGCTGTTCTACCTCTGCTCGCGCGGCATCGACGCGGAGACCGCCCGCCGCCTGGTCGTGCGCGGCTTCTTCGCCGACGTCGTCCAGCACATCGGGGTCGACGAGCTGCAGGACCGCCTGATGCGCTCCATCGAGACGCGCCTGGGCGCCCTGCCCGGCCTCGACGAGCAGCCGGTCGAGGTGGCCTGACCCATGGCCTTCGAGCGGGTCTGCGGGCTCTCCGACGTCCCCGAGAACGGGGCGCTGCGGGTGGAGCTCGCCGACGTCGACGTCGCCGTCGTCCGGTACGACGGCGACGTCTACGCGGTGCAGGACGTGTGCTCGCACGCCGAGGTCCCGCTGTCGGAGGGCGACGTCGAGGAGTTCGACGGCGCACCCACCATCGAGTGCTGGCTGCACGGGTCGTGCTTCGACCTGCGCACCGGCGAGCCCACCAACCTGCCGGCCACCGAGCCGGTCGACGTCTACCCGGTCCGCGTGGAGGGGGATGACGTCTACGTCGACACCGAGTCCGACGGGCGCCTCCCGCTCGCGGCCGGCAACTGAGGAGCGAGAGAAGAAGTGTCGGTTCTGGAGATCCGCGACCTGCACGTCACGGTCGGTGAGGGCGACGAGACCAAGGAGATCCTCCGCGGCGTCGACCTGACCGTCCGGTCGGGCGAGACGCACGCGATCATGGGCCCCAACGGCTCGGGCAAGTCGACCCTGGCGTACTCGATCGCCGGGCACCCGAAGTACACGATCACCGGCGGCACGGTGACCCTCGACGGCGAGGACGTGCTCGCGATGAGCGTCGACGAGCGCGCCCGCGCCGGCCTGTTCCTCGCCATGCAGTACCCGGTCGAGGTCCCCGGCGTCTCGGTGTCGAACTTCCTGCGCACCGCCGCCACCGCGGTCAAGGGCGAGGCCCCGAAGCTGCGCACCTGGGTCAAGGACGTCCGCGACGAGATGTCGGCGCTGGAGATGGACCCGGCGTTCGCCGAGCGCAACGTCAACGAGGGCTTCTCCGGCGGTGAGAAGAAGCGCCACGAGATCCTGCAGATGCGGCTGCTCAAGCCGAAGATCGCGATCCTCGACGAGACCGACTCCGGCCTCGACGTCGACGCGCTGCGGGTCGTCTCCGAGGGCGTCAACCGCACCCGCGAGGAGGGTGACGTCGGCGTCCTGCTGATCACCCACTACACGCGGATCCTCCGCTACATCACACCCGACTTCGTGCACGTGTTCGTGGGCGGCAAGGTCGTCGACGAGGGCGGCAAGGAGCTCGCCGACAAGCTCGAGGCAGAGGGCTACGCCGCCTACGTCAAGGGCTCGAAGGAGACCGCGAAGGCATGACCTCGACCGCCTCGCGTCCCACGGGGACGCGTGTCCCGCTGCCCCTGGACGTCGAGGCGATCCGGGCGGACTTCCCGATCCTGTCGCGCACCGTGCGCGACGGGAAGCGGCTGGTCTACCTCGACTCCGGCGCCACCGCGCAGAAGCCCCGCAGCGTCCTCGACGCCGAGCGCGACTTCTACGAGCGGATCAACGCCGCCCCGCACCGCGGCGCGCACCAGCTGGCCGAGGAGGCCACCGGCGCGTACGAGTCGGCGCGGGCGCGGATCGCGGCCTTCATCGGCGCCTCCGCCGAGGAGGTCGTCTTCACCCGCAACTCCACCGAGGCGATCAACCTCGTGGCGTACTCGCTGTCCAACGCGGTGACCGCCAAGGACCCGGCGCACCGCCGGTACGCCGTCGGCCAGGGCGACGAGATCGTCGTGACCGAGATGGAGCACCACGCCAACCTGGTGCCCTGGCAGCAGCTGTGCGAGCGCACCGGGGCGACCCTGCGCTGGCTCGGGCTCACCGACGACGGCCGGCTGGACCTGTCCGACCTGGACACCGTGGTCAACGAGCGGACCAAGCTCGTCGCGGTCACCCAGCAGTCGAACATCCTGGGCACGATCAACCCGCTCGGGCCGATCACGGCGCGGGCGCGGGAGGTCGGCGCGCTGGTGCTGGTCGACGGCGCGCAGTCGGTGCCGCACCAGCCGGTCGACGTCGCGGCGCTCGGCGCGGACTTCCTGGTGTTCTCCGGCCACAAGATGCTCGGGCCCACCGGCATCGGCGTGCTGTGGGGCCGCTACGACGTCCTCGACGCGCTGCCGCCGTTCCTCACCGGCGGGTCGATGATCGAGGTCGTGCGGATGGAGGGCAGCACCTTCATGCCGCCGCCGCAGCGGTTCGAGGCCGGCGTGCCGATGACCGCCCAGGCCATCGGCCTCGGCGCCGCCGTCGACTACCTGCAGGCGCTCGGCATGGCGAACGTGCAGGCGCACGAGGAGGCGCTGACCGCCTACGCGCTCGAGCAGCTGCAGGCGGTCCCCGGCGTCACCGTGATCGGCCCGCCGGACACCGTCGCCCGCGGCGGCGCGGTGTCCTTCACCGTCGAGGGCATCCACCCGCACGACGTCGGCCAGGTCCTCGACGACCTCGGCATCGCCGTCCGGGTGGGGCACCACTGCGCGTGGCCGGTGGTCCGGCGCTACGGCGTCCCGGCCACCACCCGGGCCACCTTCTACGTGCACACCGGGTACGACGACGTCGACGCGCTCGTGGAAGGCGTGCGGGCCGCGCAGCGTTTCTTCGGTGTGACGCCGGAGGAGGCAACCGCCTGATGCAGCTCGAGTCGATGTACCAGGACATCATCCTGGACCACTACCGCAACCCCCACGGCCGCGGACTGCGCGACCCGTTCGACGCCGAGGTGCACCACGTCAACCCGACCTGCGGGGACGAGGTGACCCTGCGGGTGCACCTGGACGGCGAGACGATCGCCGACGTGTCCTACGAGGGCATGGGCTGCTCGATCAGCCAGGCCTCGGTCTCGGCGATGTACGACCTCGTCGTCGGCCGCCCGGTCACCGACGCGCTGGCCACCGGCGACTCGTTCATGACGCTCATGCAGTCCAAGGGCGACTCCGCGGTGGCCGCGCAGCTCGAGGACGAGCTCGAGGACGCCGTCGCCTTCGCCGGGGTGTCGAAGTACCCCGCCCGCATCAAGTGCGCGCTGATGAGCTGGATGGCCCTCAAGGACGCCTCCGCCCGCGCGCTGGCCGCCACCCCCACTGGAGGACAGGCATGAGCGAGACCACCGAGAACACCGCCCCCGAGCTCCCGGCCTACAAGTCGGCGCTGCTCGAGGACGTCGAGGAGGCCATGCGCGACGTCGTCGACCCCGAGCTGGGGGTCAACGTGGTCGACCTGGGCCTGGTCTACGGCATCGACGTCGCCGAGGACGGCGACTCGCAGGTCGCCGTCCTGGACATGACGCTCACCTCGGCGGCCTGCCCGCTGACCGACGTCATCGAGGACCAGGCGCGCGCCGCGCTGACCGGCGGCCCCGGCCCCGGCCTGGTCGACGACGTCCGGATCAACTGGGTCTGGATGCCGCCGTGGGGTCCGGACAAGATCACCGACGACGGGCGCGAGCAGCTGCGCGCCCTCGGCTTCCGGGTCTGATCGAGGGACCGTCTGCCCCGCACGACACGCTCCGCGTGCCGCGGGACCCCGCGGCCGCGCCGGACCAGCCCGACTGAGGGTCCGCGATCCCCTCGCCGGACTCCTCGATGGGCCCCCGGGGACGACCCGGCGGCCCACGCGAGCGTCGTGACACTGCCCGCGCCCCTCGGGGCGCGGGCAGTCGTCGTCGGGGGGACCGTCCGGCACGTCGTCGCCGCCGACGTCGACCCGGACCGGGTCGCCCGCCGGTGGCCCCGGACCGGCCGGCCCTGCCGCTGGGCGCCCGCTCCTCTCGCCGCTGCGCGCGTTCCCGAGCCCGGGCCACCGGGCGGTGTGCGCGGAGTCGCTGTCCGGCTCCCGAGCCGGGCGCGGGTTGTCCGTGGCGCACCATCGGGTAGGGCGCCAGCGGGCTGCGCACTCCGCCCGAGGAGGACGGCATGAACGAGACCTTCCGGCTGGGCCGCATCGCCGGCATCCGGGTCGGCGTCAACGCCAGCGTCCTGGTGATCGTGGCGATCATCGCCGCCGGCCTGGCACTGGGGCGCTTCCCCCTGGTGCTGCCCGGCCGCAGCGGCCTCGCGTACGCGGCCGCCGCCCTGGTGGCCGCGGCCGCCTTCCTCGCCTCGCTCCTCGCGCACGAGCTGGCCCACGCGGTGGTCGCCCGGCGCAACGGCGTGGAGGTCGAGGGCATCACGCTGTGGCTGCTGGGTGGGGTGGCCCGGCTGCGCGGCGGCGCACGGACCCCCGGGGCGGAGTTCCGCATCGCCGGCGTCGGCCCGCTGACCAGCCTCGTCCTCGGCGGGCTGGCCATGGCGGCCGCCGTCCTGGCGCGGGTCGCCGGCGCCGGCGGGCTGCCCGTGGCCGTCCTGGACTACCTCGCGGTCATCAACGTCTCGCTGGCCCTGTTCAACCTCGTCCCGGCGGCCCCGCTCGACGGCGGGCGGCTGCTGCGGGCGCTGCTGTGGTGGCGGCGCGGGGACCCGTGGTCCTCGGCGGTGACGGCGTCCCGGGCGGGGCGGTTCTTCGGGTTCGCGCTCGTCGCCCTCGGCGCCCTGCAGCTGGTCACCGGCCGCGGCCTGGGCGGGCTGTGGCTGGGTCTGATCGGCCTGTTCCTCGTCAACGCCGCGACCGCCGAGGAGCAGCAGGCCCGCGCGTCCGCACGGCTGGGCGGGCTGCCGGTGGGCCGGGTGATGAGCGGCCCGGTGCTGACCGCCGACCCCGACCAGCCGGTCGACCGATTCCTGTACGAGGTGGCCCTGGCGCACCGGTTCAGCACCTACCCGCTGGTCGGCCCCGGCGGGGCGCTGGTCGGTCTCGTGACCCTCAACCGGCTGCGGTCGGTACCGGCATCCGCCCGGGCGACGACGCGGCTGCGTGACGTCGCCTGCCCGCCGTCGGAGGTCCCGACCGCCCGCCCGGAGGAGCCACTGCTGGACCTGCTGGGGCGCATGGAGGGCTGCGGCGACGGGCGAGCCGTGGTGCTCGACGGCGGCCGCGTGGTCGGCGTCGTGTCCCCGAGCGACGTCACGCGGACCCTGCAGCTGGCCGACCTGGCCGCGGCCGGCCGGTACCCCGGCGCCGGTGGGGGAGCCGACGTCGCCCGGGTGCCGGGCCCCGGACCCGGCTGACCACCGGCCGGGGGTCAGCGCATCTCCGACAGCCGCGCGCCGAAGCCCGCGACCGGGCGCAGCTCGCGGCGGGCGCCGAGGGCCAGCAGGCCCGCGCCGGCGACGAGGACCCCGGCCAGCGGCAGCGGCAGGGCCTCCACCGCCAGCCCCACGCCGAGCGCGACCGCCGTGGCCGCGCCGACGACCAGCGGCGCCCGCACCGCGGCGCGCGCACCGAGCGCCATGACCGCGGCCGCGGCGAGCAGCACCAGCAGCGGGCGCAGCGCGCCGGGCTGCACCACCGCGGCCACCGTCGACGGCGCCGCCGCGGCCACCAGACCCGGACCCCACACCGGCCAGGACGGGCCGTCGAACAGGCGCGGCCCGGCCGCCACCAGCAGCGCCGCGGCGGCCGGCAGGCTCCAGGCCTCGACCACGGCCGTGCCGGTCAGCGCGGCCAGCGTCCACCCCGCAGCGCCCAGCTCCAGCGCGCCGGTGCGCCAGGCCGCCTCGGCCTCGCCCCCTCGGGCCGCCGGCGCCGCCCAGGCGCAGACCAGCACGCCCTGCACGGCCAGCTGCGCCGCGAGCGGACCCCACGCGGCGGAGACGGCCAGGACCACCAGCGCCGCACCCGCGCAGACGGCGCCGACCGTGCCGGTCGCACCGCGGACGTCGGCGGCCAGCGCGGGCCGGGCGGCCAGCGTTCCGGCGAACAGCCCGGTGAGCGCCGCGGCGGCCGCGCCGGCGGAGAGCAGCCCCGCCGGCACCGCGAGCAGCGCCGCGGCCGCGAGGCAGCCGACGGCCGCGGGCAGCGCCCGGGCCCGCTCGTCCCGGCGGGCCGCCGCGACACCGGCCGCGGGCAGCGCGATCAGCACCAGCAGCGCGACCAGGGCCGGCCAGCGCGCGGCCGCGACCAGCTGGGCCACCGCCGGCACCACCAGGACGAGCCCCGCGGCGGTCGCGGCGGGCAGCAGCAGCCCCCGGCGCCAGCCGGTCAGCGTGGCCGCGGCCACGCTCGCGAGCAGCACGCCGAGCCAGCCCGCGAGCGGGAGCGGGACCGGCCCGTCGGTGGACAGCGCCGCACCCACCGCCCCGCCGGCGACCAGGCCCGCGACCCCGGGGACCAGCCGCGGCGGCCCGAGCAGCGGCTCGACCGCGCGCTCCAGCCGCACGAGCAGCAGCCCGGCCGCCGCGGCGACGGTCAGGCCGGCCGCGACCCAGCGGGCGGCGCCGGCACCGGTGGCGGCGCCGACCAGCCCGCCGGCTGCCCCGGCGACGAACCAGGGCGCGGTGGTCACCAGGGCGACGCGGGCCAGCGGGCGCCGCGCCGTCAGGGTGACCGCGAGCCCGGCCAGCGCGACGCCGAGCAGCAGCGCGGTGCGCGGCAGGCCCGCGGGCACCAGGGCGAGCGACCGCAGGGCCGCCACCTGCAGCGCCAGCCAGGCGCCGAGCGGCCAGCTCAGCGGCCGGGGGAGCAGCACCCGCAGGCTGAGCAGCAGGACGGCCAGGCCCAGCGCCGGCAGCGGCCCGCCGTCGGCGGTGCGCTCCCCGCCGGCGGCTCCGGTCAGCGCGAGTGCGACCGCGGCTGCGGCGCACGCCTCCTCGGTGCTGCGCAGCCGGGCCCGGGCGGCCCACGCCGCGGCGCACGCGGCGACCAGCGCCAGCAGCAGGACGCCGATCCGGGCGACCCCGCCCGCCAGCCACGGCCCGGCCAGCGCCGTGGCCACCAGCAGGACCACCCCGACGCCGAGGATCACCTGCGGCGGCCGCAGCCGGGCGGGCAGCGAGGGCAGGGGCGGGCCGGGATCGACGCGGGCCGCTCCCGGCGGGCCCGCGTAGGGCAGGGGTGGCAGCGGCGCGCCCGTCATCGCCGTCCCCCCTCGCGCCCGGCCGTCGGGCCTCACGCTAGGGGCGGTCAGCGCATCTGCGCGACCCAGGCCACCGCCTCCCGTGCCTGCTGCCGGCGCCGCTCGTAGGTGGCCCCGACGACCAGCAGGAGCAGGCCCGCGGTGGCCAGCGTGACCCAGCGCGGCACGAGCGGCGCGTAGGGCGCCAGCCGGCCGAGCGTCACCACCAGCAGGGCACCGGCCCCGAGGACGAACGGCGCCTGCCGGTGGGTGAGCGCCCCCGCGACGGTCAGCCCGGCCGCCGCGGCGACCACCCCGACCAGCCGCAGCGGCGCCGGGTCGGCCACGGCGACGACCGCCGACGGCAGCAGCGCGACGGCCACCGCGGCGCCCTCGGCGGCCCAGGAGGCTGCTCCCGTGCGCAGCGCCGGGAGCGCGAGCAGCAGCAGCCCCGCCGCGGCCGGCAGCGTGTAGACCTCCGGCGTGCGGATCTCCGCACCCGCCGCGGCGATCCACCCGGCGAGCACGAGGTCGGCCACCGCGAGGACGGCGGCGAGGCGGCGCCGGGCGACGACGGCGTAGCAGCCGGCGGCCGCCCCGGCCACGGCGAGGTCGACCGCGACCTGCCCCCACGCCCCGGCGCTGCCGGCGGTGATCCCGGCGGCCACGGCGAGGACCGCGCCGGTGCCTGCGGCGGCGACCTCCTCGGGCCGCGCGGCGCGGGCCGTGGCGACGGCGAACGCGGCGGCGGCGGCGAGCGCGAGCAGGAGGCCCGCGACCCCGGGGGAGAGCAGGCCACCCCCCGAGGCGATCAGGACGGCACCGCCGGGTGCGGCCAGCGCGGTCCCGGTCGCCGCGGCGCGGACCCCGGGGCGCAGCACCGCGGCGAGGACGGCCGGGACGGCGGCGGCCAGCACCAGCAGGGCCAGCGGCGCGGGGTGGTCGCCGTCGGCGAGGACGCCGGCGCCGGCGGCGGTCAGCGCGCCCCCGCCGGCGAGCAGCGCCGCCGGCGCGGACCCGGCGACCGACGGCGGCGCGGCGGTGGTGAGCAGGACCAGGCCCAGCCCGCCCGCCGCGACGGTCCCCGCCACACCGAGCCCGCTCAGCGACCCGGCCAGGGCCAGGGCCGCGACCCCCGCCGCGCCGGCCGCGGCGGCGCGCGGCTCCGGCAGGAACGGCGCCAGCCGCGGCTCCCGCAGCAGGGCGCCGGCGACGGCCGCGGCCACCACGAGGACGCCGGTGGCGACCCACCCGTCGACCGCACCGCCGTCCCAGGCCAGCGGGACGCCGAGGAGCACCCCGGCGCCTCCGGTCAGGGCGCCCAGCCCGAGCGCGACCCGCTGCAGGGCCGGGCGCAGCAGGAGCAGCGCCAGGACGTCGACCAGCGCGGTGGCGAGCAGGACCGCGACCCCCGCGCCGCCGTCGGCCACCCCGAGGGGCAGCAGCAGCCAGCCGGCCGGCTGGGCGGCGAGCAGGGCGACCAGCGGCCAGGTGACCGTGCTGCGCGTGCCGCGGCCGAGGGCCAGGGCCACGGCCGCGACCGCGACGCAGGACAGCCCGCCCCACAGCCGGGGCGGCACGGCGTCGGCACCCCAGAGGCCGAGCGCGTGCGCGGCGGCGAGGTCGACCGCCAGCAGCGCGGCCCCGGCGCCGGCCAGCGCCTCCTCGGTGGCCCGCAGGCCGCGGCGGGCGCTCCACGCCGAGGCCGCGCAGGCGGCGGCGGTGACCGTGGCCATGACCGCGGCCTGGAAGGTCACGCCCAGCCGGCTCCAGGCCACCGCCACGAACGCGATGGCCGCGGCGACCACGAGCAGCGCGCCCAGGCCCAGCAGCACCTGCTGCGGGCTCAGCCGCCGCCGCGGGGACGGTGGCTGCGGGAGCGGTGGCGTACCGGGCGGCGCCACGGGCGCGGGCGGCGGCGCCCAGGCGGGGGCCGGAGCGGGCGCCCAGGCCGGGGCCGGAGCGGGCGGAGGGGCGGGGGCCGGGCCCGGGGCCGCGGCGCGCAGGGTGGCCACCAGGGCGTCCCGCTCGCGGGCGAACTCGTCGATGGTCGCGCCGAGCCGGGCCACCACCGTGGCCGCCTGCGCGACGGCGGGCAGGCCGCACGTCCCGCAGGGCGCCGGGGCGGGCGCGGCCGGCGTGCCGCAGACGGGACAGGGCAGACCCCAGGAGGGCCCGGACCAGGAGGGATCGGTCACGGGCGGATGGTGACGCGCCGCGGGCGCCGGCGGTAGCGATCTCGCCCGGACTGTGGACGGACGGGGGTGCCGTGGACGTCACCCGGCAATCCGCTCCGGTTCCGGGACGAGAGGGCCTACCCTGGGATCAGTGATCACGACGACCGGCCTCGAACTGCGCGCCGGCGCCCGCATCCTCCTCAGCGACGTCAGCCTGCGCGTGCAGCCGGGCGACCGCATCGGTCTGGTCGGGCGCAACGGCGCCGGCAAGACCACCACGCTCACCACGCTCGCGGGTGAGCGCCTGCCGCACGCCGGCAAGGTCGAGGTGACCGGCGAGATCGGCTACCTCCCGCAGGACCCGCGCAGCGGCGACCTCGACATCACCGCCAGCGACCGCGTGCTGTCCGGCCGCGGCCTCGACGTCCTCAAGGCCCAGCTGGTCAAGGCGCAGGTCGCCATGGCCGAGCCCGCCGACGACGCCGAGCGCGACCGCGCCGTCCGCCGGTACGGGCGGCTCGAGGACCAGTTCGCCGCGCTGGGCGGGTACGCCGCCGAGAGCGACGCCGCGCGCATCTGCACCGCCCTCGGCCTGCCCGACCGGGTCATGGGCCAGCCGCTGCGCACCCTGTCGGGCGGCCAGCGGCGGCGCGTGGAGCTCGCCCGCATCCTGTTCTCGGACGCCGAGACGCTGCTGCTCGACGAGCCCACCAACCACCTCGACGCCGACTCGATCGCCTGGCTCAAGACGTTCCTCGCCGCGCACAAGGGCGGGCTGATCGTCATCAGCCACGACGTCGAGCTGCTCGACGCCGTCGTCAACAAGGTGTGGCACCTGGACGCCAACCGGGCCACCGTCGACGTCTACAACCTCGGCTGGAAGCCCTACCTCGCCCAGCGGGAGACCGACGAGCGGCGCCGCAAGCAGGAGCGGGCCAACACCGAGCGCAAGATCGACGCGCTGACCGCGCAGGCGGACAAGATGCGCGCCAAGGCCACCAAGGCCAGGGCCGCGCAGAGCATGGACAAGCGCGCCGCGCGGCTGGCCGCCGGGCTGGAGGAGGTCCGCGTCCAGGACCGGGTGGCCAAGCTGCGGTTCCCGACGCCGGCGCCGTGCGGGCGGACCCCGCTCACCGCGGAGGGGCTGTCCAAGAGCTACGGCTCGCTCGAGGTGTTCACCGACGTCGACCTCGCCGTCGACCGGGGCGCGCGGGTCGTCGTCCTCGGGCTGAACGGGGCGGGGAAGACGACGCTGCTGCGGATGCTGGCCGGCACCGAGGTCCCCGACACCGGCGAGGTGCTGCCGGGCCACGGGCTGCGGATCGGCTACTACGCGCAGGAGCACGAGACGCTCGACCACGACCGCTCGCTGCTGGAGAACATGCGCGCGGCCGCGCCGCAGAGCACCGACACCGAGCTGCGGCGCATCCTCGGCGCCTTCCTCTTCTCCGGCGACGCCGCCGACCAGCGCGCCGGCACGCTGTCCGGCGGGGAGAAGACCCGGCTGGCGATGGCCACGCTCGTCGTCTCCGGCGCCAACGTGCTGCTGCTCGACGAGCCGACCAACAACCTCGACCCGGCCAGCCGCGAGCAGGTGCTCGACGCGCTGCGCACCTACACCGGCGCCATCGTGCTGGTCACGCACGACGAGGGCGCGGTCCGCGCGCTCGACCCGGACAAGGTCATCCTGCTGCCCGACGGCACCGAGGACGCCTGGAGCGAGGACCTCGCCGACCTCGTGGAGCTCGCGTAGCGCTCCTGGCGGCCGGGACGACGGGCGGCGCAGCGCTGGACCTGCCCGGTGCCGGCGTGGTGGACGTCCTCGTCGCGGCGCAGCCGCGGGCGTCCACCACCGTCGCCGGCCACGGCACCCACCCGAGGGTGCTCGCGGACGTCGAGGCGGCGTCGGTCGAGGACCTCGAGGAGGCGCTCACCGGGGCGTGGCCGAGCCGCGCCCCGCGCCGGCTGCGCGGGCACCTGCCCGGCGGGTGACCGTCCGGGCCGGCCCTCCGCGCCCGCCGCGGGACGGCTCGCCGGGAAGTTGTCATTCGCGTGGCCGAGCCGCGCGGGCTGGGTGATCATCGGTGCGGGAGGCCGGCGTCACGGGGACGGCGGCACCACGCGAGCCAGCACCCGACCGGGCCGGCACCCCTCGCCGGTCCCGGCGGCTGCGACGGAGGGGAGTCATGGCCGACTCGAGCACGGACCTCGGCAAGGGCAAGCGCATCACCGGTGGGGACCGCACCACCCTGGCGGACGAGCTGAAGAAGCGGTACGACGGCGGGGAGAGCATCCGCTCCCTGGCCACCTCGACGAACCGGTCCTACGGGTTCGTGCACCGGCTCCTGTCGGAGTCCGGTGCCACGCTGCGCAGCCGTGGCGGGGCGAACCGGAACAGCAAGAAGACCGCGTGACGGCGGCCGACGCCGACGGCTGGGTCCGCACCAGCCGGGACGGCGCCGTCCTCACCGTCACGCTCGACCGACCCGACCAGCTCAACGCCCAGACGCCGGCCACCTGGGCGGCGCTGGCGGCCGTGGGCGCCTCGCTCGACGACGACGTGCGCGTGGTCGTCGTGCGGGGCAGCGGCCGCTCCTTCTCCGCCGGCCTGGACCGCAGCCTGTTCGGCGCCGACCCGTCGACCCCCGGCGGGCTCGGCGAGCTGGGCACGATGCCGGCCGAGCTCGCCCAGGAGCGGATCCGCGGGTACCAGGGCGGCTTCCGGTGGCTGCGCTCGCCGGGGATCGTCTCGGTGGCCGCGGTGCAGGGGCACGCGATCGGCGCCGGCGCGCAGCTGGCGCTCGCCTGCGACCTGCGGGTGATGACCGACGACGCGTCGCTGCGGCTCCCCGAGGCGACGCTCGGCCTCGTCCCCGACCTCACCGGCACGAGCACGCTGGCGGAGCTGGTGGGCTACGCGCGGGCGATGGAGGTCTGCGTGACCGGCCGGCCGGTGCCGGCGGCGGAGGCGCTGGCGTGGGGCATCGCGAACGCCGTCGTCCCGGCCGCGGAGCTCGACGGGGCGGTGGCGACGCTGGTCGCCGCGCTCACCGCGCCACCGGCGGGAGCGGTCCGGGAGACCGCGGCGCTGGTGCGCTCGGCCGTCCGCAACCCCCCGGAGGCGCAGGACGCGGCCGAGCGGGCCGCGCAGTCCCGGCGGCTGGCCGAGCTGGCGGGGCTGGCGCGCCGCTGAGGGATCCGGAACAGGAGGGGACCGGCCGCTGTTGGACCGGCGGCCGGTCCCCGTCCGGCCGTGAGGAGGTCGCGTCGTGAGCAGTCCCATGACCTCCATGGCGGCGATGCGCTCGTTCCGCCGGGACCCGTCGGTCACCTCGCGGCCGCTGCCGAAGGGCACCGTGCGCCGCATCCTCGGCGTCGCCCGGCCCTACCGGCGCGAGCTCACGTTCTTCCTGCTGCTGGTGGTCGGCTCCTCGGTCATCGGCGTGCTCACCCCGCTGCTGGCCGGCGACATCGTCAACCGGATCGCCCGCCTCGACGGCACCGCCGGCGGCATCGTCCGCATCGCGCTGTTCATCGCCGGCCTGGCGGTGGTCGACGCCGCGATCTCGGTGGCCACCCGCTGGTACTCCGCCCGGATCGGCGAGGGCGTCATCTACGACCTGCGCAGCCGGGTGTTCGAGCACGTGCAGCGGATGCCGGTCGCGTTCTTCACCCGCACCCAGACCGGTGCGCTGGTCAGCCGGCTCAACAACGACGTCGTCGGCGCGCAGCAGGCGTTCACCTCGACGCTGTCCGGCGTCGTGTCCAACGTGATCGGGCTGGTGCTCACCGCCGGTGTCATGTTCACGCTGTCCTGGCAGATCACCCTGCTCTCGCTGGTGATGGTGCCGCTGTTCGTGCTGCCCGCGCGGCGGATCGGCCGGCGGCTGCAGGAGATCACCCGGGAGTCCTACGGGCTCAACGCGTCGATGAACGCGACGATGACCGAGCGGTTCAACGTCGCCGGGGCGCTGCTGGTCAAGCTGTTCGGCCGGCCCGACACCGAGGCCGAGAGCTTCCGCGGCCGCGCGGCGCGGGTGCGCGACATCGGCGTCCTGTCGGCCATGTACGGCCGCACCTTCTTCACCGCGCTGACCCTGGTGGCGGCGCTGGCCACCGCGCTGGTCTACGGCCTGGGCGGCTGGCTGGCCTTCGACGGGTCGCTGTCGCCGGGCGACGTCGTCGCGCTGGCGCTGCTGCTGTCCCGGCTGTACGGGCCGCTGACCGCGCTGTCGAACGTCCGGGTCGACGTCATGAGCGCGATGGTCAGCTTCGACCGGGTCTTCGAGGTGCTCGACCTCGCGCCGATGATCGCCGAGGCGCCCGGCGCCGTCCCGGTGCCGGCCGGCGACCGGTCGATCGAGTTCGACGCCGTCTCCTTCAGCTACCCGGCCGCCACCGACGTGTCGCTGGCCTCCCTGGAGGACGTGTCGCTGCCCGAGCACGGCGGCCCGACGGCGGTGCTGCATGACGTGTCGTTCCGGGTCGAGCCCGGGCAGATGGTGGCGCTGGTCGGGCACTCGGGTGCCGGCAAGTCGACGATCGTCAACCTGGTGCCGCGGCTGTACGACGTGACCGGGGGCGCGGTGCGGGTCGGCGGGCTCGACGTCCGGGAGGCGACGCTGGCGTCGCTGCGCGACGCGATCGGGGTCGTCAGCCAGGACGCGCACCTGTTCCACGACACCATCCGCGCCAACCTGCTCTACGCCCGCCCGGACGCCACCGAGGAGCAGCTGTGGGCGGCGCTGACCGGTGCCCGGATCGCCGCGCTCGTGGCGGCGCTGCCCGACGGCCTGGACACCGTCGTCGGCGACCGCGGCTACCGGCTCTCAGGCGGGGAGAAGCAGCGGCTGGCCATCGCGCGGGTGCTGCTCAAGGCGCCGGGGATCGTCATCCTCGACGAGGCGACCGCGCACCTGGACAGCGAGTCCGAGGTGGCGGTGCAGCACGCGCTGGACACCGCGCTGACGGGCCGGACGTCGCTGGTGATCGCGCACCGGCTGTCCACGATCCGCAGCGCCGACCAGATCCTCGTGGTCGACGACGGTCGCATCGCGGAGTCGGGCACTCACGAGGAGTTGCTGGCGCTCGGGGGCCGCTACGCCGACCTCTACCGGACCCAGTTCGCCGACGGCGAGCGTCGGACGGTCGGCGCGGCGTAGCAACTAGCGTTCCTCCTGCCCCAGCTGCACCAGGAGGAGCTCCGTGACGTCCGCGCACCCGTACGACGCCCAGATCCGCGCCCTCTACGCCGACTTCGTCGACGGCTGGAACCGGCGCAGCGGCGCGGCGGTGGCCGCGGTCTTCGCCGACGACGGCGACATGATCGGCTACGACGGGACGTCGGTGAGCGGCCGGCTGTCGATCGCCTCGGACCTGCGGCGGGTGTTCGGCAGCCACCCGACGGCGACCTACGTGGCCGTGGTCCGCTCGGTGCGCGCGGTCACTGACGGCGTGGCCGTGCTGCACGCGCACGCCGGGATGATCCCGCCGGGGGAGGACGACGTGGACCCGGGGCTGCACAGCATCCACACGCTGGTCGCCGTCGACGAGGGCGGCGGACGCTGGAAGACCACGCTGTTCCAGGCGACGCCGGCCGCGTGGCTGGGCCGCCGCGACGCCCGGGACGCGCTGACCCAGGAGCTGCGCGGGCTGCTCGCCACCGCCCGGTGAGCGTGCTGGTGGCGGCCGCGGACCTCCTGGCGGGGCCGGACCTCCCGGCGGGGCGGCGGCCGGTGCTGCTCGACGTCCGCTGGGCGCTGGGTGACCCGCACGGCCGGGAGCGGTACCTCGCCGGCCACCTCCCGGGCGCGGTGTTCGTCGACCTGGAGACCGAGCTCGCCGCACCGCCGTCGGCCGCCGGGGGCCGGCACCCCCTGCCGTCGCCTGCGGCCCTGCAGGCCGCGGCCCGGCGGTGGGGCATCCGGTCCGGCGACGCCGTCGTCGCCTACGACGCCACCGGCGGGCAGGCCGCCGCGCGGGCGTGGTGGCTGCTGCGCTGGGGCGGGCTGACCGACGTCCGGCTGCTCGACGGCGGCCTGGACGCCTGGGTCGCGGCCGGCGGGGAGCTGGAGACCGGCGACGTCGTCCCGGAACCCGGCGACGTCGTGCTGACCGGCGGCCGCATGCCGACCCTCACCGCCGACGAGGCCGCGGCGCTCCCCGCGCGCGGCGGGGTGCTGCTCGACGCGCGGGCCGGCGAGCGCTACCGCGGCGAGCGCGAGCCGGTGGACCCGCGGGCCGGGCACGTGCCGGGCGCGGTGAGCGCGCCGACGGGGGAGAACCTGCGGGCGGACGGCCGGTTCCGGACCGACCTGGCCGAGCGGTTCGCCGCGCTCGGCGTCCGGCCGGGGACGGCGGTCGGCGTCTACTGCGGCTCGGGCGTGACCGCCGCGCACGAGGTGGCGGCGCTCGCCGAGGCGGGCGTCGAGGCGGCGCTGTGGCCGGGCTCCTGGTCCCAGTGGTCGGCCGACCCGTCCCGCCCGGTCGCCACCGGCCCCTGAGGCACCCTCCTAGCCCTGACGGCTCCCGACCGCGGCGTCGTAGCGGTCGAGCAGGACGGCGGCGATGCGCTCGTCGGGCAGCAGGGGAGCGGTGACGACGTCGGCGCCGGCCTCGGCCAGCCTGCCGTGGAAGTGGCCGGGCGCGAGCAGGTAGGCGGCGACGACGACCCGCTCGGCGCCGGCCTTCCGCGCGGCGGCGACCGCGTCGGCGACCGGGGGCTGCGCGGCCGAGCCGTAGCCGGTGGTGACGGGGCCGGCCCAGGAGCGCTGCAGGAGGTCGGCGGTGTCCTCGACGTCGGCCACCGACCGCGGGTCACTGGAGCCCGCGGCGGCGAGGACCACGGCGGTGAGGGGGTCGCGCGGGTCGGCGCCGGCCTGCACCAGCCGGTCGGAGAGGACGTCGGCCAGCCGCGGGTCGGGGCCCAGCGGGCGGGCGGCGACGGCGGACTCGTGCGCGGCCACGGCGCCCGCGATGTCGACGTGCACGTGGTACCCGCCGGACAGCAGCAGCGGCACGACGACGGCCGGCCGCCCCTCCGCGGCGAGGCCCGCGACGACGTCGACCACCGTGGGCGGCTGCACGTCGACGAAGGCGGCCGTCGTCACCAGCCCCGGGCGCAGCCGGCGCGCGGCCAGGGCCAGCTCGGCGACCAGCCGGCGCCCGGTCGGGTTGCGCGTGCCGTGCGCGCACGCGACGAGGACCGGAGCGTCGCTCACGGGGTGCGCAGGACGCCGCCGTCGACCGCCACCATCGTGCCGGTGACGTAGCCGGCGGCGGGGGAGAGCAGGAAGGCCGCCACCCGGCCGAACTCGTCGGGCTCGCCGACGCGGCGCAGCGGGATGCCGGCCTCGGTGCGCGCCCGCATCGCCGCCGGGTCGCCGGACGCGGCCTCGATGTCGGTGATCCGGTCGGTGGCGATCGTGCCGGGCATCAGCCCGACCACCCGGATCCCGCGTGGGCCGAGCTCGTCGGCCAGCGCCTTCGCGGTCATGGCCAGGCCCGGGCGCAGCGCGTTGGAGATGGCCAGGTGCCCGATCGGCTGGCGCACCGACGTCGACAGCACGAACCCGATCGCCGCCCCGGCGGACAGGTGCGGCTCCAGCGCCCGGACCAGCCGCAGGGGGCCGAGCAGCACACTGTCGACGGCGGCCCGCCAGTCGTCCTCCGCCGTCGTCAGCACCGTCCCCGGCGCCGGGCCGCCGACGGAGACCAGCACGCCGTCGACCCGGCCGAGCACCTCGAGCGCGCGGCCGACGAGCAGGTCGGCGGCGCCGGGGTCGGCGAGGTCGGCGGCCACCCCGGACGCGCCGTCGCCCAGCTCCGCCACGGCCGCGGAGACCGACTCGGGGGAGCGGGAGCTGACGAGGACCCGGGCCCCGTCGGCGACGAGGGCCCGGGCGGTCGCCAGGCCCAGCCCCCGGCTCGCGCCGGTGAGCAGGTACCCGCGACCGCCCAGGCCCAGGTCCATCGGGGGATCAGCCTCCGATCAGGCGTTGCGCAGCGAGCGGAGGACGTACTGCATGATCCCGCCGTTGCGGTAGTAGTTCGCCTCGCCGGGGGTGTCGATGCGGACGCGGGCGTCGAACTCCACGTCGCCCGCCTTCACCTTCACCGTGCGGGGCGTGCGGCCCTCGTTCAGCTCGGTGATCCCGGTGATCGTGAACTCCTCGTCGCCGGTCAGGCCGAGCGACTCGCGGTTCTCGCCCTCGGGGAACTGCAGCGGCAGCACGCCCATGCCGATGAGGTTGGAGCGGTGGATCCGCTCGTAGCTCTCCGCGATGACCGCCTTGACGCCGAGCAGCGCCGTCCCCTTGGCCGCCCAGTCGCGCGACGAGCCGGAGCCGTACTCCTTGCCGGCCAGCACGACCAGCGGGATGCCGGCCTCCTGGTAGGCGACGGAGGCGTCGTAGATCGTCGTCGTCTCGCCGGTCAGGTGGTTCTTGGTGACGCCGCCCTCGGTGCCGGGCACCAGCTGGTTGCGCAGCCGGATGTTGGCGAAGGTGCCGCGGATCATGACCTCGTGGTTCCCGCGGCGGGAGCCGTAGGAGTTGAAGTCGCGCCGCTCCACGCCGTGCTCGCGCAGGTACTTCCCGGCCGGGCTGTCGGCCTTGATCGACCCCGCGGGCGAGATGTGGTCGGTGGTCACCGAGTCGCCGAGCACCGCCAGCGCCCGGGCGCCGGTGATGTCCTGGACCGGGGCCGGCCGGTCCTGCATGCCCTCGAAGTACGGGGGCTTGCGGACGTAGGTGCTCTCGGCGTCCCACGAGAACGTGTCACCGGTGGGCGTGGGCAGGTTCTGCCACTGCTCGGTGCCGGCGAAGACGTCCTCGTAGCTGCGGCCGAACTGCTCGGCCGAGACCGCCTCGTCGATGACCCGCTGCACCTCGGCCGGCGAGGGCCAGATGTCGCGCAGGTACACGTCCTGGCCGTCCTTGCCCTTGCCCAGCGGCTCGGACGTGATGTCGACGTCCATCGAGCCGGCCAGCGCGTAGGCGATGACCAGCGGCGGGCTGGCCAGGTAGTTCATCTTGACGTCGGGGTTGATCCGGCCCTCGAAGTTCCGGTTGCCCGACAGCACCGAGACGACGGCGAGGTCGGCCTCGTTGACCGCGGCCGACACCGGCTCCGGCAGCGGGCCGGAGTTGCCGATGCAGGTGGTGCAGCCGTAGCCGACCAGGAAGAAGCCGAGCTTCTCCAGGTACGGGGTGAGGCCGGACTTCTCGTAGTAGTCGGTGACGACCTTCGAGCCGGGCGCCAGCGTCGTCTTGACCCACGGCTTGGTCTGCAGGCCCGCCTCGACGGCCTTCCTCGCCAGCAGCGCCGCCCCGAGCATCACCTGCGGGTTGGAGGTGTTGGTGCAGGAGGTGATCGCGGCGATCACGACGTGGCCGTGGTCGACGAAGGTCTCGGTGCCGTCCTCGAGCACCACCCTGGTCGGCTTGTTCGGCCGGTCGGGCAGCGACTCGCCGGGCAGGTACGGGTGCGGCTTGCCGTCCTCGCCGTTGCCGTGGGCGAAGGGGCTCACCGGGTCCGACGCCGGGAACGACTCGGCCGAGGCCTCGTCGGCCGCGGACACCACGCCGTAGGGCTGCTCGTTCTGCGGGACGCCGGGCTTGCGGTCGTCGCCGCCGGTCTGGTCGTCGGCGACGTAGTCCGGCAGCGCGGCGCGGAAGGAGGCCTTGGCGTCCGACAGCGCGACGCGGTCCTGCGGCCGCTTCGGGCCGGCGATCGAGGGGACGACCGTGGACAGGTCCAGCTCGAGGTACTCGGAGAAGGCCGGCTCGCGCGACGGGTCGTGCCAGAGGCCCTGCTCCTTGGCGTAGGCCTCGACCAGGGCGACCTGCTCGGCCGAGCGGCCGGTGAGCCGCAGGTAGGCGATGGTCTCCTCGTCGATGGGGAACATCGCCGCGGTCGAGCCGAACTCCGGGCTCATGTTGCCGATCGTGGCGCGGTTGGCCAGCGGCACCGCGGAGACGCCCTCGCCGTAGAACTCGACGAACTTCCCGACGACGCCGTGCCGGCGCAGCATCTCGGTGATCGTGAGGACCAGGTCGGTGGCGGTGGAGCCCTCGGGCAGCTCGCCGGTCAGCTTGAAGCCGACCACGCGCGGGATGAGCATCGAGACCGGCTGGCCGAGCATCGCGGCCTCGGCCTCGATGCCGCCGACGCCCCAGCCCAGCACGCCCAGGCCGTTGACCATCGTGGTGTGCGAGTCGGTGCCCACGCAGGTGTCGGGGTAGGCGACGACGCGGTCGCCCTCCTGCCGCGGGAACACCACGCGGGCCAGGTGCTCGATGTTGACCTGGTGGACGATGCCCATGCCCGGGGGGACGACCTTGAAGTCGTCGAAGGCGCCCTGGCCCCAGCGCAGGAACTGGTAGCGCTCGCCGTTGCGCTGGTACTCGATCTCGACGTTGCGCTCGAACGAGTCCGGGGTGCCGAAGACGTCGGCGATGACGGAGTGGTCGATGACCAGCTCGGCCGGGGCGAGCGGGTTGATCTTGTTCGGGTCGCCGCCGAGCTCCGCCATGGCCTCGCGCATGGTGGCGAGGTCGACGATGCAGGGGACGCCGGTGAAGTCCTGCATGACCACGCGGGCCGGGGTGAACTGGATCTCCTGGTCGGGCTCGGCCGAGGGGTCCCAGTTCGCCAGCGCCCGGATGTGGTCGGCGGTGATGTCCGCGCCGTCCTCGGTGCGCAGCAGGTTCTCGAGGAGGACCTTCAGGCTGAAGGGGAGCCGGTCTGCGCCCTCGACCGCGTCGAGCCGGTAGATGTCGTAGTCGGTGCCGTCGACGCTGAGCGTCGACCGGGCTCCGAAGCTGTCCTTGCTGGCTGCCACTGCTTGCGCCTCACCCTCGAGAGTCCATCGGGCTTGAATGCCACCCCCCATCATCCCAGCCGCCTGCGGAGACGCACTGGTGAGGCGACCCTTCCCTTCCCCGGTGACGTCGCTCCCACCGGCGACCTACCGTGGGGCGCGTGACCGGCGCCGTCCCCGACCCGCTGCCCGCCTGGCTGGCGCAGGCCCGGCGGGTGACCGTCCTGACCGGCGCCGGGATCTCCACCGACAGCGGCATCCCCGACTACCGCGGCCCCAACGGCGTGTGGACCCGTGACCCGGACGCCGAGAAGCTCGTGACGCTGTCCTACTACGTCGCCGACCCGGAGATCCGGCGCAAGGCGTGGCGCATGCGGGCGGACGTGCGGGCGGCCACGATCGCCCCGAACGCCGGGCACCGGGCGCTGGCCGACCTGGAGCGGCAGGGCCGGCTGCGGGCGCTGCTCACCCAGAACGTCGACGGGCTGCACCAGGCCGCCGGGTCCTCGCCGCGGGCGGTGCTCGAGCTGCACGGCACGGTGCACGCGGTCGAGTGCCTGTCGTGCGGGGACCGGACGTCGATGGACGAGGCGCTGGCCCGCATCGACGCCGGCGACCCCGACCTGGCCTGCACCGTCTGCGGCGGCATCCTCAAGTCCGCGACGGTGAGCTTCGGGCAGGCCCTGGACGAGCGGGTCCTCGACGCCGCGGCCGCCGCCGCCGCGGACTGCGACGTCTTCCTCGCCGTCGGCACCTCGCTGGTCGTGTACCCGGTGGCCGGGCTGGTCGAGATCGCCGCCGCGCACGGCGCGCGGGTGGTCATCGTCAACGCCGAGCCCACGCCCTACGACGGGCTGGCCGACCTCGTCGTCCGCGAGCCCATCTCGACGGCGCTGCCGCGGCTGCTGGGGACGGCGTGACCCGGGCCGGACCGGAGGCGCGCCATCGGGCACCGGTGCTCGACGAGCTGCCGCGGCGGGCGCGCGTCCTGCGGACGCGGTGACCCTGCTCGTCGTCCACCTGGCGCTGACGGCGGCCTACGCCGGCTTCCAGTGGACCGTGCGGGCACTGGTCTACCCGCAGTTCGCGCAGGTCCCGGCCGCGGCGTTCCCGGCCTACGAGCGGGCGCACCAGCGGCGCGTGTCCCGGGTCGTGGGCCCGCTGTTCGCCGGGCAGGGCGTCACCACGCTGTGGCTGCTGGCCGCCCGGCCCGACGGCGTCCCGCTGCTGCCGGTGCTCGCGGGCGGCGCCTGCCTGGCCGTCGTCCTCGGCGTCACCGCGCTGCTCGCCGTGCCGCTGCACCGGCGGCTGGGCGAGGGGTTCGACGCCGGCGCGTTCGGCCGGCTGCTGCGGGCGGACACCGTCCGGGCGGTGGCCGCCACCCTCGGCACGGTCGCGGCCGGGTGGCTGCTGCTCGTCAGCGGCTAGCGTGACCCCGACCACGTCGAGCGGCTGACCGGCGCGCCGGCAGCCCTGGCCACCGGGAGCCCGGCATGCGCGTGCCCCTCACCACCCGCGACTTCCTCGACCGCGCCGAGCTGGTCTACGGCGACCGCGTCGGCGTCGTGGACGAACCGGACCAGCCCGCCCCGTCGGTGGGCGAGGTGACCTGGCGCGAGGTGGCCCGCCGCGGCCGCGCGCTGCAGGCCGGCCTCGACGCGCTCGGTGTGGGGGAGGGCGAGCGGATCGCTGTCGTCAGCCACAACGCCGCCCGGCTGCTCGAGGTGCTGCTCGCCGTCCCGTCGTCGGGGCGCGTGGCGGTGCCGGTCAACTTCCGGCTCAACCCCGAGGAGGTCTCCTACATCGTCGGGCACTGCGGCGCGCGCGTGCTGCTGGTCGACCCCGAGCTGGAGGCGAGCCTCAAGGGCGTCGAGGCCGAGCACCGGTTCACCACCGGCGAGGAGTACGAGCAGCTGCTGGCCTTCGACGCCGAGCCGCGGCCGTGGAGCGAGCCCGACGAGGACGCCACCGCCACGATCAACTACACGAGCGGGACGACGGCGCGGCCCAAGGGCGTGCAGATGACCCACCGGAACATCTGGGTCAACGCGGTCACCTTCGGCATGCACATGCAGGTCGGCGACCGCGACGTCTACATGCACACGCTGCCGATGTTCCACTGCAACGGCTGGGGCCTGCCGTACACGATGGCCGGCGTCGGCGCCCGCCAGGTGGTGCTGCGCAAGGTGGACGGCGCGGAGATCCTGCGCCGGGTCGAGCGGCACGGCGTCACGATGATGTCCGGCGCGCCGGCGGTGTGGAACGCCGTCCTCGACGCCGCCGCCGAGTGGGACGGCGAGGTCCCCGGCCGCGACCGGGTGCGCATCGTCGTCGCCGGGGCGCCGCCGCCGTCGCGGACGATCGCCCGGGTCGAGGCCGAGCTCGGCTGGGAGTTCAACCAGATCTACGGCCTCACCGAGACCGCGCCGCTGCTCACGATCAACCGGCCGCGCGCCGAGTACGACGAGCTCGACCCCGAGGAGCGCGCCAGGCGGCTGTCGCGCGCCGGCGTGCCGGCGATCGGCACCCGCATCGCGGTGAGCGAGTCCGGGGAGGTGCTGGCGCAGGGCAACACCGTGCTCGCCGGCTACTGGGAGAACCCCGACGCCTCCGCCGAGGCACTGGAGGGCGGCTGGTTCCACACCGGCGACGGCGGCAGCCTCGACGACGGCGGCTACCTGACGATCTCCGACCGCAAGAAGGACGTGATCATCACCGGCGGTGAGAACGTCTCCTCGATCGAGGTCGAGGACGCCGTCTTCAGCCACCCCGCCGTCGCCGAGGTCGCCGTCATCGGCATCCCCGACGAGAAGTGGGGCGAGCTGGTGACCGCGTTGGTGGTGCTCGCCGAGGGCGAGACGGCGACCGAGGCGGAGATCATCGCCCACTGCCGGTCCCGGCTGGCCGGCTACAAGGCCCCCAAGCGGGTCGAGTTCCGGGACGAGCTGGCCCGCACCGCCACCGGCAAGATCCAGAAGTTCAAGCTGCGCGAGCCGTTCTGGTCGGGGACCGGCGGCCGCCAGGTGAACTAGCGCGCTCCCCCCTAGGGGGGAGATCCGCCCGCCTGCCCCTCCGGAGGTCACCCGGACCGGTCGACAACCGGTCCGGGTGGCGCCCGCACGGGCGTCCGGAGACCAGCGCCCGGCCTGCGACGCCGGCGCACCGGGAGGGGTCGGCACGTGGGTACGGGTACGCGCACGCGACATCACCGCTGGGCGGTCCGGGCGGCGGGCACGGCGGTCGCCGGGCTGGTCGTCCTCGGGCTGGCGCCGGGCACCGCGTCGGCCGCGCCGAGCGACGCCGAGATCGCCGCCGCCGAGGCCGCCCGCGACGCGGCCGCCGCGCAGGTCGGCGTGCTCAGCGCCCAGCTGGCCCAGGCCGAGGCCGCCGCCGCGGAGGCGCACCAGGCCGCGCAGATCGCGCTGCAGGACTACGAGGAGACGCAGGCCGCCTACGAGGCCGCCCGCACGGCCGCCGACGCCGCCACGGCCGCCGCCGCGCAGGCCGACGCCGACCTCGCCGAGGGCCGCACGCAGGTCGCCCGCCACGCCCGCACGGTCTACATGCAGGGCAGCACCGCGCCCGGCGCCACCGCGCTGCTCTCCGCCGCCGGCCCCGCCCAGCTGGTCGAGCGCGCCGCGCTGCTCGAGGCGGCCGGCACCCACCGCGTCGACGTCGTCGGCGAGCTGACCGTGCTGCAGGAGCAGGCCACCCAGGCCCAGCAGCAGGCGCAGACGGCGTCCGTGCAGGCCGAGACGCTGCAGGAGCAGGCCGCCCAGGCGCTGGCCGGCGCGCAGGCCCAGGAGACCGCCTCCCGCGAGCAGAGCGCCGCGCTCGCCGAGCAGCGCGACGCCGTCGCCGCACAGGCCGAGGCCGCCGGGCAGCAGGTGGCCGGCATGCAGGCGGAGCAGGACGCCGCCGAGGCCGCCGCCGCGGCCGCGGCCGCCCAGGCCGCCGCGGCCGCCCGCCAGGCGGCGGCCGCCTCGGCGAGCCAGGCCGCGCCGTCGCGCGGCCCGGCCGGCAGCTCGTCCTCCTCGTCGTCGTCCTCGTCGGGCTCGTCCTCGGGCTCGTCCTCGAGCCGCCCGTCGTCGGGCGGCTCGTCGTCGGGTGGGTCGTCGGGCGGGTCGTCGTCGGGCGGGTCGTCGAGCAGCAACCCGACGCCGCCGGCCACCACGACGGCCGGCGCGCCCTCCGGCTCGGCGGTGCAGACGGCCGTCGACGCGGCGCTGTCGCAGCGCGGCCTGCCCTACAGCTGGGGCGGTGGCGGCGCCAACGGCCCGTCCTACGGCATCCCGCCGGACACCCGGGTCTACGGCTTCGACTGCTCGGGGCTGACCGAGTACGCCTACGCCCAGGCCGGCATCCGGATCGGCGGCACCAGCCGCGACCAGTGGTGGCTCAACCGCGGCAAGACCGTCGCCCGGGCGGACCTGCGCGCCGGTGACCTGGTCTTCTGGGCCAACGGCAGCTCGTACCTGGACATCTACCACGTGGCGCTCTACATCGGCGACGGCAAGGTGGTGCAGGCGCCGCAGAGCGGCGACGTCGTCCGGGTGTCGTCGATGTGGTACGGCAGCGACTACTTCGGAGCCGTGCGGCCGACCGCCTGAGGGAGGACCTCGCTGCCCCCCGCCGCTCGCAGGCCCGCGGCGGGACCCTGCGGGGAGGCCACGGGGAGCGGACGGGGCGAGAGTTCGGGGCGTCGGGCAGCCACGGGGGGAGCTGCCCGACGCAGGGGCCACGCTAGCAGCAGGGGCCCCGGCGGGGCAGGGGGAAGACCCGGCGCGCCGCGGCCTTCGTCCTCCGATCGGCGCGTCGCCCGGCGCGTCGCGCGGAGCACCCCGGGACGGGCGCCCGGCGTGCCAGCGCGCACGGCGGTCGGACTCCCGGCCGCGTGTAGGACACTGGCTCGTGGGACGGGCGAGAGGCCCCGTCACCGGCCCCCGTGTCGCTCCCGTGACGCGTCCGGAGGCCGCGGACCGGCACGACAGGGAGCCCTGTGACCACCGCCGCCAGCACCCCGCTCGAGAAGCCCGCCGGCGCACCGGTCCCGCCCTCGGTGGACGCCGCGCTGCTGGAGCGCGCGCTGTTCGAGATCAAGCGGGTCATCGTCGGCCAGGACCGGCTGGTCGAGCGGATGCTGGTGGCCCTGCTCGCCCGCGGCCACGTGCTGCTCGAGGGCGTGCCCGGCGTCGCGAAGACCCTCGCCGTCGAGACGCTGGCCACCGTCGTCGGCGGGAAGTTCGCCCGCCTGCAGTTCACCCCCGACCTGGTGCCGGCCGACATCCTCGGCACCCGCATCTACAAGGCCGGGCAGGACGCCTTCGACACCGAGCTCGGCCCGGTGTTCGCCAACTTCGTCCTGACCGACGAGATCAACCGCGCGCCGGCGAAGGTGCAGTCGGCGCTGCTGGAGGTCATGGCCGAGCGGCAGGTCTCCATCGGCGGCGTCACCCACCCGCTGCCCGACCCGTTCCTCGTGCTGGCCACGCAGAACCCGATCGAGTCCGAGGGCGTCTACCCGCTGCCCGAGGCCCAGCGCGACCGCTTCCTCATGAAGGTGCTCGTCGACTACCCGACGCCGGAGGAGGAGCGCGAGATCATCTACCGGATGGGCGCGAACCCGCCGGTGCCCGAGACCGTCCTCGGCCCCGAGGACCTGCGCCGCATGCAGCGCACCGCCTCGCAGGTGTTCGTGCACCACGCGCTGGTCGACTACGTCGTCCGGCTCGTCGTCGCCACCCGGCAGCCGCGCGAGCACGGCATGGACGACGTCGCCTCGTGGGTCTCCTACGGCGCGAGCCCGCGCGCCTCGCTCGGCCTGATCGCCGCCAGCCGGGCGCTGGCGCTGGTCCGCGGCCGCGACTACGTGCTGCCGCAGGACGTCCTCGACGTCACCACCGACGTGCTGCGCCACCGGCTGGTGCTGTCCTACGACGCGCTGGCCGACGGCGTGCCCGCCGACCACGTGGTCAAGCGGATCCTGCAGACGGTGCCGCTGCCCCAGGTCACCCCGCGGCAGCGGGCCGGCGGCTTCGGCCCGGCCGCGCCGGGCGGGCCGCAGGTGCCGCCGCCGGGGGCGCCGCAGTACGGCCCGCCGCCGGGCGGTCCGCAGGGCCCCTACGGGCCCGGCTTCCCGCCCGCCCCGCAGCCCCAGCCCGGCGGCCCGGTCCCCAACGGCCAGCCCCCGCACGGCGCGTCCGCCCACGGCTCCTCCCCGCAGGCCCGGACCGGCAACGGCCAGGCGCCCCAGGCTCCCGGCGGCAACGGGCACGTCCCGGGGACCCCGCAGGCGTGAGACTGCGGCGCGGCCGGGCGCGGACCGGGGAGGACCCGGCCGCGCCCGCCGACGAGCCCGACGCCGGCGCCCCTGCCGTAGCGACGGCCGACCCCGACGGCGACCTGCCGCACTTCGGCGAGGGCCCGGCCGACGTGCTGCTGCAGCGGCTGGAGCTCACCGTCCGCCGGCGCCTGGACGGGCTGCTGCAGGGCGACCACCTCGGTCTGGTGCCCGGCTCCGGCAGCGAGGCCGGCGACTCCCGGACCTACCACCCCGGCGACGACGTCCGGCGCATGGACTGGCCGGTGACCGCCCGCACGCAGGTGCCGCACGTCCGCGAGACGATCGCCGACCGCGAGCTGGAGACCTGGGCGGTGGTCGACCTCTCGGCCAGCCTCGACTTCGGCACCGGCAACTGCGACAAGCGGGACCTCGCGATCGCCGGGCTCGCCGCGGTCAGCCACCTCACGGTGCGCGGTGGCAACCGGCTCGGCGCCGTCGTCACCACCGGCGAGCGGGTCGACCGGTACCCGGCGCAGGCGGGGCGGCTGGCCGCCGACCGGCTGCTGCGCGCCGTCGTCGCCACCCCGCGGGCCACGACCGGCCGCCGCGGCGACCTGGCCGCCGCGCTGGAGACGCTGCGCCGCCCGCCGCGCCGCCGCGGGCTGGTGGTCGTCGTCTCCGACTTCCTCGGCGACCTGGACTGGGAGCGCCCGCTGCGGGGTCTGGGCGCCCGGCACGAGCTGCTGGCCATCGAGGTGGTCGACCCGCGCGAGCTGGAGCTGCCCGACGTCGGCCCGCTGACCGTCGTCGACCCGGAGACCGGGCAGACGCTCGAGGTGCCCACCGGCGACCCGCGCTTCCGCGCCCGCTTCGCCGAGGCCGCGGCCGAGCAGCGGCGGGCGATCGCCGCCTCGCTGCGCCGCGCCGGGGCCGGGCACCTGCAGCTGCGCACCGACCGCGACTGGGTGATGGACGTCGTCCGGTTCGTCGCCGACCGGCGGCGCGCCGGCAGCGGCGGGGCGTCCCGGTGAGCTCCCCCCGCACCACGAGAGAGGCCCGCCCGTGAGTTTCCAGTCACCGCTGTGGCTGATCGCGCTCGTCCCCGTCGTCGCGCTGGCGGTCCTCTACGTCGTCCGCCAGCTGCGCCGCCGGGTGTACGCGGCGCGGTTCTCCCAGACCGGGCTGGCGCAGAGCCTGCTGCCCAAGCGGGCCGGCTGGGTGCGGCACGTCGCGTTCGGCCTGACGCTGACCGCGCTGCTGGGGCTGGTGCTGTCGCTGGCGCAGCCGAGCACCGAGGTCCGGGTGCCCCGGGAGACCGCGACCGTCGTCCTCGCGCTGGACGTCTCGCTGTCGATGCAGGCCGAGGACATCGAGCCCAGCCGGTTCGAGGCGATGAAGGACGCCGCCAGCGACTTCGTCGACATCCTCCCGGAGCGGATCAACCTGGGGCTGGTGTCGTTCTCCGGCACCGCCTCGACGCTGGTGGCACCGACCACCGACCGCGAGCAGGTGCGCGGCGCGATCCAGAACCTGGAGCTGTCGGAGGCGACGGCGATCGGCGAGGCCATCTTCACCTCGCTGACCACGATCACCACGTTCCAGTCGACGCTCGACGTCGAGGACCCCGAGCAGCTGCCGCCGGCGCGGATCCTGCTGCTGTCCGACGGCTACAACACCGTGGGCCGGGAGAACACGCAGGCCATCGCGGCGGCGCAGGCGGCCGAGGTGCCGGTGTCGACGATCGCGTTCGGCACCGACTACGGCTCGATCGAGATCGGCGGCGAGGTGACGCCGGTGCCGATCGACCGCGACGCGCTGCGGCAGATCGCCGACGAGACCGGCGGGCAGTACAACGAGGCGCGCAGCCGCGCCGAGCTCGAGGCGGTCTACGACGACCTCGGCAGCCAGATCGGCTACACCACCGAGCCGCGGGACGTCTCGTACTGGTTCGTCCGCGTCGCCACGCTGCTGCTGGCGTGCGGGCTGGGCCTCGCGGCCTGGCGCCTGCAGCGCCTCTTCTGACGGACCGGGCCGGGGAGGGCACCCTCCCCGGCCCGGGGCCCTACTCGGTCGGGTCGAGGACGAGCTTGCCGGCGGTGCGGCGGGACAGGATGTCCTGGTGCGCCTCGCGGACGGCGGTCAGCGGGTAGCGGCCGCCGCCGACCGGCTTGAGCGCCCCGTCGGCGGTGAGCTGGAGCAGCTCGGTCATGGCGTCGTCGAGCATGGCCGGGCGGCTGAAGCAGTGCGCCAGCCAGAAGCCGACGACCGCGCGGCTGGTGCCCATGAGCGACGGCGCCTGCACCGGCTTCGGCGGGCGACGGCCGGCCATGCCGTAGGCCACGAGCCGGCCGAACGGCGCCAGCGCGGACAACGAGCCGTCGAAGACGTTGCCGCCGGTCATCTCCAGGACGACGTCGACCCGCTTGCCGCCGTTGGCCTCGCGCAGCGCGGCGGTGAACGTCTTCGGGTCGTCGTCGGCCAGCGCCGGGTCGACGGTGGCGTCGGCGCCGAGCTCCTCGGCCAGCGCGCGCTTCTCCGGGCTGGAGGCGGTCGCGACGACCCGCCCGGCGCCCCACCGCTTGGCCAGCTGGACGGCCAGCGAGCCGACCCCGCCGGCGCCGGCGATGACGACGACCGACTCGCCCGCGGCCAGGTGCGCGCTGGTGCGCAGCAGGTGCCAGGCGGTGGTGCCCTGCAGCACGAGGGCGAGGGCCTGCTCGTCGGTGACGGCGTCGGGCACCGGCCAGGTCAGCCGCGGGTTGGCGACGACCTTCTCCGCGTAGCCGCCGCCGTCGAGCAGGCCGACGACGCGCTCGCCGCCGCCCACCGGCCGGCCGACGAACTCCGCGCCCGGGATCAGCGGCAGCGTCTGCGGGGCGAGGTAGCTGTCCTCGGTCTGGTGGGTGTCGGCGTAGTTCACGCCGGCCGCGCTCACCTCGTAGAGCTGCTGGCCGTCGCCGGGGACGGGGTCGGGGAGGTCGACGACGTCGAGGACCTCGGGGCCGCCGAAGCGGGTGATCTGCACGGCACGCATGCAGCTGAGGCTATGGCGTGGGCCCGGCCGACCGTGAACGGCGGCGGCCGGCCCCGGGAGCGCCCGGGCCTGCTCCGCCGGCCTACCTCCCCTCGGTGCGGGTAGGTGTCCGGCATGTCCGACTTCGAGATCACCGCCCTCGTCCTGGCCGAGCACGAGGTCTTCCGGCGGGAGTTCTCGGCGCTCGAGGACCTGTCCGGCCAGGAGCTCGCCGCGGCGTGGGAGGCCCTGCACGCCAAGCTCGAGGTCCACGCCGTCGCCGAGGAGCAGCTGTTCTACCCGCTGCTCGCGCAGGAGGCGGACGGCGAGCAGGAGACGGCGGAGGGCGTGCACGACCACAACGAGATCCGGCACGCCGCGGCCGCCGTCGGGGAGCACGAGGTCGGCAGCGAGGCCTGGTGGGAGGCGGTGCGCACCGCGCGGCAGGTCAACGCCGACCACATGGCCGAGGAGGAGACGGACTTCTTCCCCTCGTTCAAGGAGGCCGTCGACGACGAGCAGCGGGAGGCCCTCGGGATGCGCTGGCTGGCGTTCCACGACGAGCACGAGCAGGCCGAGGGGCTGTCCGGCGAGGACGCGGAATTGGCCGAGGTGGTCGCGACCGAGGTGCCGGAGGGTGATCCGTCCCTCTGAGCGCGCCGCTCCTCGTCCGGGCGGCCGGCTGTCCGGCCGGACCCCGGGTCGCGGATCCGGCGACTGCTGGTCGGTGCGGACTCCTCGTCCCAGTGGCCACCGACCCGGGCGACCGCACCCCGGCTGTCGGCTGACCGTCTCCGTCGGGTCGCGTGGGCCGGAGCCGTGAGGTCAGCCGCAGGACAGCCGTCGGCGGGTCGTCGGCGTGGTCCGCGCCGGCCGCGCCCACCTCGTGGAGCTGCTGGCCCTCGCCGGGGACGGGGTCGGGGAGGTCGACGACGTCGAGGACCTCGGGGCCGGCGGAGCGGGTGATCCGCACGGCTCGCGTGCCCATGAGGCCCGGGGCGTCCGCGGCCGGTCGTGCTGCCGGTGGGCGGCCGGCCCGCCGGGTGAGGCGGGCCGGCCGGGACCTCACGTCATCGAGCGGTCTGCGCCTCCCGGCGCGGGAGCACCCAGTCGGGCCGCACGTAGTGGCAGGTGTAGCCCCACGGGTACTTCTGCAGGTAGTCCTGGTGCTCCTCCTCGGCCTCCCAGAACGGGCCGGCCGGCGACACCTCCGTCACGACCTTCCCGGGCCACAGGCCCGAGGCGTCGACGTCGGCGATCGTGTCGAGGGCGACGCGTCGCTGCTCCTCGCTCGTGTAGAAGATCGCCGAGCGGTAGCTCCGGCCCACGTCGTTGCCCTGCCGGTCCACCGTCGTGGGGTCGTGGATCTGGAAGAAGAACTCCAGGAGCTCCCGGAACGAGATCACGTCGGGGTCGAAGACGATCTCGACCGCCTCGGCGTGGTCGCCGTGGTCGCGGTACGTGGCGTTCGGGGTGTCGCCGCCGGAGTACCCGACGCGGCTCGAGAGCACCCCCGGGCGCTTGCGCAGCAGGTCCTGCGCGCCCCAGAAGCAGCCGCCGGCGAGGATCGCGGTCTCGGTGGTCACGTGTGCCTCCCTCTGAGTCAGGCCAGAGGCTGAACACCGCGACCGGGGCTGGTCTTCCCACCGGCTCCCGTGGCCGGGAGCCGGTGGGGAGACCAGCCCGGAACGGCGACGGGGTCAGGAGCGGATGAACTCGAGCAGGTCGGCGTTGATCGTCTCGGCCTGCGTCGTCGGCATGCCGTGCGGGAAGCCGGCGTAGGTCTTCAGCGTCCCGTTCTGGAGGAGCTCCGCGGACCGCGGCCCCGAGTTCTCGTACGGGACGACCTGGTCGTCGTCGCCGTGCATCACGAGGACCGGAACCGTGATCTTGCGCAGGTCGTCGGTGAAGTCGGTCTGGGAGAAGGCGACGACGCCGTCGTGGTGGGCCTTCGCGCCGCCCGTCATCCCCTGGCGCCACCAGTTGGCGATGATCGCCTCCGACGGTTCGGCGCCCGGCCGGTTGAACCCGTAGAACGGCCCCGACGGCAGGTCGCGGTAGAACCGGGACCGGTTGGTGGCGACCTGGGTCTGGATGTCGTCGAACACGCTCTTCGGCAGGCCGCCGGGGTTGGCGTCGGTCCGCACCATGAGCGGCGGCACCGCGCTGATCAGCACGGCCTTGGCGACGCGCTCCTCGCCGTGCCGGCCGAGGTAGCGCGCGACCTCGCCGCCGCCGGTCGAGTGGCCGACGTGCACCGCGTCGTGCAGGTCGAGGTGCGCCGTCAGCGCGGCCAGGTCGTCGGCGTAGTGGTCCATGTCGTGCCCGTCGCCGGTCTGGGTCGAGCGGCCGTGCCCGCGCCGGTCGTGCGCGATGACCCGGTAGCCCTGGGCCAGGAAGAACATCATCTGCGCGTCCCAGTCGTCGGCCGACAGCGGCCAGCCGTGGCTGAAGACGACCGGCTGACCGGAGCCCCAGTCCTTGTAGAAGATCTCGGTGCCGTCGTCGGTCGTGATCGTGCCCATGTCGTGCCTCCGTCGGTCTCGCGGGGGTGGCGGGTCCGCAGGTGGATCGCCCGGGTGCGACCTCATCCCAGCCGGAGTCGGTGGTCGGCGAGCGGCCGCGGTGGGGCGGTTCGGTGAACTCGGTGGTCGACGGGGCCGCGGCGTCGCCCGCTGCCACGGGCCCCGGGGTCAGTCCTCCGGCCGCCACAGGGTGGTGGGGCCGCCCGCACGAGCGCAACCCCCGCGGCGCCGGAGCCGGCGCCCGGCGGGTCGACCGGTGCGCCGGTTCAGGTGACGGGCAGCGCGACCAGACGGGCGGCCAGCTCGGCGTTGCGGCGGAGGAACGGCGTCCACCCGGCCGGCGCGCGGGTCCCCGACGAGGCGCGGGTGCAGGGCTCCTGGTCCCAGCCGCGCACCCGGCCACCCCGGATGCGCAGCCGCACGAGCACCTCGCCCGTCCAGCCGGTGACGTCGCCGTCGGCCTGCTCCCCGGGCGCGGTGACCCGCTGCGGCGCGACCACCCACTGCACGGCCTCGATCTCCTCCTGCAGCCGGGCCGCGGCCTCGTAGGCCTGCGCCGCGGCCGCGGCGTCCCGCCGGGCGCCCAGCGCCGCCAGCGCGGCGGCGACCGCTCCCGGCTCGCGGTCGAGCACGGCCGTCAGCGCGGCGGCGAGCTCCGGGAGGGAGGCGTCCTGCGCGCCCCGCAGCCGCGCCAGCTCCCGCTCGCCGGCGCTCCGGCCGGGGCCGGCGTGGGCGAGCGGGTACACGCGGGACAGCCCGGAGACGGCCGACCGCACCCTGCGGCGGCCGAGGTAGGGGCCGAAGTGGCGCACTCCCGGCCCGGGCCGGGCGTCGGAGACGACGTCGAGGCGCGGCGCGTCCGCCGAGGGGTCCAGCCGGATCCGCACGGGGACCTCCAGGCCCCCGGGGATCCGGTTCCACGGGGGCAGCGAGCGCTCGAGCAGGTTGCGCTCGGCCCACGCGGCCTCGTGCACGGAGTCGCAGACGAGCGCCTCGACCCGGGCGACCCGGCCCACCATCCGCCGCAGGTGGCGGCGGTCGCGCAGGTCGCCCCAGTAGGAGCCGACGCGGGAGCGCAGGTGCGTGGCCCGGCCGACGTAGAGGACGCGCCCGACGCCGTCCCGGAAGCGGTACACGCCAGGAGCGGCCGGCAGCACGGCGACGGCGTCCGGTCGGGCGGGCACGCGCCCATGGTGCGCGCGCCGTCTCCGCGGGCGGCGGCGCCGCGCCCCACCCGCCCCGGCCGCCACA
The DNA here is from genome assembly GCF_054050315.1 of Geodermatophilus sp. SYSU D00867. Classification (NCBI taxonomy): domain Bacteria; kingdom Bacillati; phylum Actinomycetota; class Actinomycetes; order Geodermatophilales; family Geodermatophilaceae; genus Geodermatophilus; species Geodermatophilus sp. SYSU D00867. Next base: position 79,384 of record NZ_JBJGZC010000006.1, read on the forward strand.
CCCGTCACGCCGGAGTCCGCGTGCGGGGTGTGCGCCACCGGGCGCCGGGCGGTTGCGCCGCTGTGGTTGGCTCGACGGTCGGGAACGACCGAGGAGGCCCCCATCCCCGCTGACCGGATCCTGGAGGCGGCGACGCGGATCGCCGACCTGCTGCTCGACGTCCAGACGACGGTGAACGCGCAGATCGACGCCACGCTCGCCGACCTGCTGCCCGGCGTCCAGCGGCAGGTGGGCGTCTCGGCGGCGGACGGCGCCGACCTGTCCGGCCTGGTGAACGCGCGGATCACCGGCCTGAGCGTCGTCGTCACCCCCGCGGCGGTGGCCACCGTCGTCCCGCTGTCGCCGGAGTCGGCCGCGACGACCCGCGCCGCGCGGGCCGCGGTCACCGACGTCCTCACCGGCGCCGACGACCGCCTCGTCGTCATCGCCGGCCCCTGCTCGGTGCACGACCCCGCCGCCGCGCTGGAGTACGCCGCCTTCCTCGGCCGCATGCGGGCGCGGCACGGCGACGACCTCGAGATCCTCATGCGGACCTACACGGAGAAGCCGCGGACCGAGGTGGACTGGAAGGGCTTCGCCTACGACCCGTTCCTCGACGGGTCCAACCGGATCAGCGTCGGCCTGGTCGCCACCCGGATGCTCATGTGCCGCATCACCGGCATGGGCGTCCCCGTCGCCGCCGAGCCGCTCAACGCGCTCACGCCGCAGTACGTCAACGGGCTGGTCACCTACAACGGCGTCGGCGCGCGCAACGTCACCGACCAGACCGCCCGCGAGCGGGTGTCGGGCTTCTCGTCCGTGGTGGGCTTCAAGAACTCGCCCGAGGGGAGCGTCGACTCCGCCATCCAGGCCGTCGTCACCGCGCGCGCCCCGCACGAGTTCCTCGGCGTCGACCACCACGGGGTCTCGGCGCAGCTGTCGACCACCGGCAACGACACCGGCCACGTCATCCTGCGCGGCACCAAGGACGGCCCCAACTACTCGGCGGCGCACGTCGCCGAGGTGAAGCGGAAGCTCGCCGCGCGCGGGCTGCCGGAGGTGGTCGTCGTCGACGCCTCCCACGGCAACAGCCAGAAGGACCACCGCCGCCAGCCCGCGGTCGTGGGCGACCTGGCCGGGCAGGTCGCCGGCGGGGAGCGGGCGATCCGCGGCGTGATGATCGAGTCCAACCTCGCCGAGGGCCGGCAGGACCTCGACCGCGAGCACCCCGAGCGGCTCGAGTACGGCGTGAGCGTCACCGACGCCTGCGTCGACCCGGCGACGACGGAGGCCCTGCTGGCCGAGCTGGCCGCCGCCGTCCGGTCCCGCCGCGGCACCGCCTGACCGGGCGCGCGCCGAGGGGCCTGGCCGTCCCCGCCCCGGGCGGGCACCATCCCTGCCCACGGCGGGGCTCGCGGTCCTGCCCGGAGGACGGAGGTGGCCGGTGACCGCAGGGACCGTCGACCGGATCGGCGTCGTCGGCGCCGGGATCGTGGGCCTGGCGGTCGCCCGCCGGCTGGCCGAGCTCCGGCCCGACCTGCACGTCACGGTCGTGGACAAGGAGGACGACGTCGCCGTCCACCAGACCGGCCACAACAGCGGCGTGGTGCACGCCGGGCTGTACTACGCGCCCGGCTCGCTCAAGGCGCGGCTGTGCACCCGCGGCCGCGGCCTGCTGCGCGACTTCTGCGCCGAGCACGGCCTGGCCTACGACGAGTGCGGCAAGCTCGTCGTCGCCCGCCGCGACGACGAGCTGCCCGCCCTGGACGAGATCGAGCGGCGGGCCACCGCGAACGGGGTGCCCGGCCTGCGCCGGCTGTCCGCCGAGGGGCTGCGCGAGGTCGAGCCGGAGGCGGCCGGCGTCGCGGCGCTGCACTCGCCGCACACCGCGATCGTCGACTTCCGCGCCGTCGCCCGGGCCATGGCCGGCGACCTGCGGGACAAGGGCCACGACGTCTGGCTCGGCTTCGAGGTCACCGCGGTGCTGCCGCAGGTCGGCGGGGGAGTGGTGGTGTCCTCCGGCCGCGAGGCCTTCGCGGTCGACCGGCTGGTGGTCTGCGCCGGGCTGCAGAGCGACACGGTGTCCCGGCTGGCGGGGGACGACGCGGGCCCGGCGATCGTGCCGTTCCGCGGCGAGTACTTCCGGCTGGTGCCCGAGCGCGAGCACCTGGTCCGCGGGCTGATCTACCCGGTGCCCGACCCCCGGTACCCCTTCCTCGGCGTGCACTTCACCCGCCGGGTCGGCGGCGGGGTCGACGTCGGGCCCAACGCCGTCCTCGCGTTCGCCCGCGAGGGCTACCGGCGCCGCGACGTCCGGCCGGCCGAGCTGCTGCGGACGCTCACCTGGCCCGGCATGCGCCCGCTGGCCCGGCAGCACTGGCGCACGGGCGTGGCCGAGTTCCGCGGGTCGCTGTCCCGCCGGGTGTTCCTCGCCGCGGCCCGGGAGTTCGTGCCCGCGCTGACCGACGACGACGTGGTGCGCGCCCCCGCCGGCGTCCGCGCCCAGGCCGTCGACCGGGACGGCAGCCTGGTCGACGACTTCCGCGTCCACCGGCTCGGCCCGGTCGTCACCGTCCGCAACGCGCCCTCGCCGGCGGCCACCTCCTCGCTGGCGATCGGCGAGCACGTGGCCGAGCGGGTCCTCGCCGACGACGGGGACTGACCGGTCAGCCGCGGTCGCGCGGCACGGGAGGAGCGGCCGGCAGCAGGAAGCCCGCCGCGGCGACGGCCAGGCAGGTCGGGCAGAGCAGGGAGAGCCCGTCGTGCGGGCACGCGGACCGCCGGTTCGCCACCTCCAGCCGGTGCACCAGCCAGCGCGCCCACGCCCGCTCCCACCAGGACGGCACGACGCCGATCCTCAGCGCCCGGGCCCGGTCACGGGCGCGGTCCCGGGCGGGCGGACCGGGCCGGCCGGGGACGGCGTCGCGGGGCTCCGCCCGGTCGGGGACGTGTCGGGCCGGCGGACGGGGGAGCGGGGCACGGCGCCTCCTCCGGCGCGACGTCGCCGGCGCGCCTCAGGCCGGTCGGTGCCCGCCGCGGGCCGCGGCGGGACGCCCCGGGAGTGCTCCGTGCCGGAACGCGAGGAGGACCCTCGGGCGAGCCCGGGGTGTTGTCAAGGTCACACCGCGCGCCGGTCGGCGGGGGCCGGGCGGGCGACGCGCCCCCTCCCCCGCGACCCGCGGACCTCGACGGCGCGGGACGGACCGCTGGCCGATCCGGAACGTGGACCGCAGTCCGGGCGCCACCGCGGCGGCCGCGCGAGGCGCTGCCGCGCGCGGCCGCCGACGTCCCCGCCCGCCTCGCCGCCGGACGCGCACCGCAGGAACCGCCCGCCCGAGCAACGGAGAGCCGCCCGTGAGGATCTCGATCGACCCGTCGCTGTGCCAGGGGCACGGCCGCTGCTACGACCTCGCGCCGGACCTGTTCGGCGCCGACGACGAGGGCTACTCACCGAGAGCGCGGTCGGCCGGCAGGAGGAGAGCACGGGGGCGTTCTGCCACTCGCTGGTCGACGCCCTGGAGGGCCGGGACGTCGTCGACGCCGCCGCCGACCACGCGCAGCACATCCCGGTGCGGGTCATCGCCGACCTGCTCGGCTTCCCGCCGGAGGACGGCCCGCGGTTCCGGCAGTTCGTCGAGAACGCGCTCGAGGGCATCGACCTGCCGCCCGAAGAGCGCCTCGCGCGCAGCAGCTCCCTGTTCGAGTACCTGCTCGCGCAGATCCAGGACCACCTCGAGCACCCGCGCGAGGACCTCACCGCTCACCTGCTCGAGGTCGAGCTGTACGGCCGCCGGCTCGAGCCCGCGCACGTCGCCGGGACGATGGCGCTGCTGCTCATCGCCGGCATCGACACCACCTGGAGCGCGATCGGCGCCTCGCTGTGGCACCTCGCCGGCCACCCCGACGACCGGCGCCGGCTGGTCGCCGAGCCGGGCTGCGGCCCACCGCCGTCGAGGAGTTCCTCCGCGCCTACGCCCCGGTCACCGTGGCGCGCCTGGTCGAGGAGGACGTGACCTGGCGCGGCGTGGAGACGCGGGCCGAGGACCGGTTGCTGCCGTCCTTCCCGGCGGCCGACCGCGACCCCGCGCGGTTCGAGCGGGCCGACGAGGTGGTCGTCGACCGGCAGGCCAACCGGCACGCCGCCTTCGGCCTGGGCATCCACCGCTGCGTCGGCTCGCACCTGGCGCGGACGGAGATGCGGGTGGCGCTCGACGTCTGGCTCGACCGGGTGCCCGAGTCCTCGCTGGCCGACCCGGCGGCGGTGCGCTGGTCCACCGGCCAGATCCGCGGCCGCCGCTCGCTGTCGCTGCGCGTCGGCTGAGGACCCGCCCGGCCCGCGGCGCCGCCGTCGCGGCTCAGACCTCGACGGCGGTGCCGCAGACGCCGCAGACCTCGAGCCGCCGGCGCCGCCAGCGGGCGACCGGCACGAAGAACACGCTCAGCTGGCGGAACTGCCGCACCCGCGCCCACCGGGTGGTGTTGCCGCACCGCGGGCAGGTGCGCACCTCCCCCGGGCCGAGGTCCTGCTGCCGCGTGCCGAACCCGAAGAGGAGGAACACCCGTCCAGCGTAGGTGGGGCCCGGGGCCGGGGAGCCGCGCCGACCCGGCCGTGGGACCGTGGAGGGATGGTCCGGGTCGGTCTGGTGCTGGGTGGCGGCGGCGTGGTGGGGCAGGCCTACCACGCGGGCGTGCTGGCGGTGCTGCAGCACGACGTCGGCTTCGACGCCCGCACCGCCGACGTCGTCGTCGGCACCTCCGCCGGGTCGATCACCGGCACCCTGCTGCGGGCCGGCGTCTCGCCGGAGGACCTCGCCGCGTGGACGGTCAGGGCGCCGCTGTCCGGCGACGACGACGTGCTGCGCACCATGGCCGAGACCGCCGTCCCCGAGCTCGCGCCGTTCCGCCCGCTCGACGTGCTCCGCCGGCCGATGCGCGTGCCCGGCCCGCACCTGGTCGCGCGGGCGCTGGCCCGCCCGTGGCGGTTCCGCCCGCTGACCGCCGGCATGACGCTGCTCGCCCCGGGCCGGCACGACATCGTGTCCCAGCTGGGGGCGCTGCGCGAGGTCGAGGGCCCGACGTGGCCCGAGCGCGACCTGTGGATCACCGCCGTGCGCCGGCGGGACGGGCGCCGCGTCGTCTTCGGCCGGCCCGGGGCGCCGCCGGCGCCGGTGCACCTGGCGGTCGCCGCGTCCTGCGCGGTGCCCGGCTACTTCGCCCCCGTGCAGATCGGCCGGCACGCCTACGTCGACGGCGGGGTGCACTCCGCGACCAACGCCGCCGTGCTGCGCCGCGCCGGGGTGGACGTCGTCGTCGTGCTGGCGCCGATGAGCGGCTCGCCGGGCTGGCGCCAGGACTTCACCGCCGCCATGCGCCGGTACTCCCAGCGGCGACTGGACCGGGAGGTGCGGGCCCTGCGCGCGGCCGGGATCCGGACCGTCGTGTTCACCCCCGGCGCGGCCGAGCAGGAGGTCATGGGCGCGGACCTCATGTCCGGCGAGCGCGTCCACGAGGTGCTCCAGCAGTCGTTCTTCCAGGCCGGCGTGCACGCCGCGACGCCCGGGGTGGCCGCGGTGCTGCGGGAGGCGTCCGACCGCGACCCGGTGTGACCTGCGCCCAGCGACTAGGTTCGGCACCTGACAACGTCGCCGGTGGCCAGGGGGTCGAGCGTGGGCAGGTCGGTGCTGGTGACCGGCGGCAACCGGGGGATCGGGCTGGCGATCGCCCGCTCCTTCGCCGAGCAGGGCGACTCGGTGGCGGTCACCCACCGCGGCAGCGGCGCCCCCGACGGGCTGTTCGGCGTGCAGTGCGACGTCACCGACGCCGCGGCCGTCGACCGGGCGTTCACCGAGGTCGAGGAGCAGCAGGGGCCGGTCGAGGTGCTGGTGAGCAACGCCGGCATCACCCGCGACGGGCTGCTCATGCGGATGAAGGAGGACGACTTCGCCGACGTCCTCGACGCCAACCTCACCGCCGCCTACCGGGTGGCCAAGCGCGCCTCGGCGAAGATGGTGCGCGCCCGGTTCGGCCGCATGGTGTTCGTCAGCTCCGTCGTCGGGCTGCTCGGCTCGGCCGGCCAGACCAACTACGCGGCGAGCAAGGCGGGCCTGGTGGGCCTGGCCCGCTCGATCGCCCGCGAGCTCGGCAGCCGCAACGTGACCGCGAACGTCGTCGCGCCCGGGTTCGTGCGCACCGACATGACCGCGGAGCTGCCGGAGAAGCGGCAGCAGGAGATCCTCGCGCAGGTGCCGCTGGGCCGGTACGCCGAGGCAGACGAGATCGCCGCCGTCGTCCGCTTCCTGGCGAGCGACGCGGCCGGATACGTCACCGGGGCGGTCGTCCCGGTCGACGGCGGACTGGGGATGGGGCACTGATGAGCGGCATTCTCGAGGGCAAGAAGGTCCTCGTCACCGGCGTGCTGACCGAGGCGTCGATCGCCTTCGCCACCGCGCGGATCGCGCAGGAGCAGGGCGCCACGGTCGTGCTGTCCAACTTCGGGCGCGCGCTGTCGTTGTGCCAGCGGATCGCCAAGCGGCTGCCGCAGGAGGCTCCGGTCGTCGAGCTCGACGTGACGGACACCGAGCACCTGGCCTCGCTCGCCGACCGGCTGCGCGAGGCCGGCTTCGACACCCTCGACGGCGTGGTGCACTCCATCGGCTTCGCGCCGCAGGAGGCCATGGGGGAGGGCTTCCCCGAGGTCGCCTGGGAGCACGCCGCGACGGCGTTCCAGGTGTCGTCGTGGTCCTACGCCTCGCTGACCCAGGCCTGCCGGCCGCTGCTGGCCGACCCGTCCTCGGTCGTCGGGCTCACCTTCGACGCCTCCGTCGCCTGGCCGGTCTACGGCTGGATGGGCGCGGCCAAGGCGGCGCTGGAGTCGGTCAGCCGCTATCTCGCCCGCGAGCTCGGGCCCGAGGGCGTGCGGTCCAACATCGTCGCCGCCGGCCCGCTGCGCAGCATGGCCATGAAGTCCATCCCCGGCAGCGCCCAGTTCGAGGAGGCCTGGGAGGGCCGCGCCCCGCTGGGCTGGTCGGTCACCGACACCGAGCCCGCCGGCAAGGCCGTCGTCGCCCTGCTGTCGGACTGGTTCCCCGCCACCACCGGCGAGATCGTGCACGTCGACGGCGGGTTCCACGCCGTGGGCGTGTGAACGGTCACAGAGCCACGCAGTGGGCGTCTGACCGCATCCGATCCGCCCCGTAGCACCGAAGGACGTCCGTGCCCCGCGCCACCGTCGACATCAACCCCGGCCAGCGTCCCGACGAGGACCCCTCGCTGGCCGTCCGCAACAACGGGGGGACGCCGCCCGCGGCGGCGCCCGCCCCGGCCGGCCGCCGCGAGGCGCTGCTGGTCCTGTCCTTCGGCGGCCCCCGCGGCCACGACGACGTCATGCCGTTCCTGGAGAACGTCACCCGCGGCCGCGGCGTCCCGCGCGAGCGGCTGCTCGACGTCGCCGAGCACTACCACCACTTCGGCGGCGTGAGCCCGATCAACGAGCAGAACGAGGCGCTGGTCGCCGCGATCCGCGAGGACCTCGCCGCCAACGACGTCGACATGCCCGTGTACTGGGGCAACCGCAACTGGGACCCCTACGTCGAGGACGTCTGGCAGCAGATGACCGACGACGGGATCGAGCACGTCTACGTGCTGGCGACGTCGGCCTACGCCTCCTACTCCGGGTGCCGGCAGTACCACGAGGACGTCGCCCGGGCCCGGATCGCCACCGGCGGCGGCCCGACGGCGGAGAAGCTGCCGCACTACTTCGACACCCCCGGCTTCGTGCGCGCCAACGCCGACGCCCTCGCCGCCGCGCTCGCGCAGCTGCCCGAGGAGCACCGCGCCACCGCCCGCCTGGTGGCGACGGCGCACTCCATCCCCGACGCGATGGCCGACCTCGCCGGCCCCGACGGGCACGCCTACGAGGCCGAGCTGCTGGCCGCCGCGCGCGCCGTCGTCGACGCCGTCGAGCCGGGCCGCGACCTCGACCTGGTCTGGCAGTCCCGCAGCGGCCCGCCGTCGGTGCCGTGGCTGGAGCCCGACGTCAACGACCACCTGCGCGCGCTGCACGAGAACGGCGAGACGGCGGTCGTGCTGTTCCCGATCGGGTTCGTCAGCGACCACCTCGAGGTGATCTGGGACCTCGACAACGAGGCCGAGGAGACCGCCGGGGAGCTCGGGCTGGCGTTCGTCCGGGCTGCGACGGCGGGCACCCACCCGGCGTTCGTCGCGATGGTCCGCGAGCTGCTGCAGGAGCGGCGCGCGGGCGGCGAGCCGCGGCTGGGCACGAACTGCCCCGCGGCGTGCTGCTTCGTCCGTCGCCCTGCCGGGCGACCCCGCGACCAGGAGCCGTCCCCGGCGTGAGTCGAGCCCCGGTCGGGGAGCCTCCGGCCCCCGCGACCGGTGCACCGCCCGGCCGTTGACGGGGCGCCCGTCCGCGAGTAGACCGTCGGTCCACCGGGGGCCGGACGAGGACGGTGTGCCGTGGTCGAGGTCGCTCCCGCCAACGCCGCGCAGCTGCACGCGTGGGACGGCGCGCAGGGCGCGTACTGGGCCGCGCAGGCCGACCGCTTCGACCGGTCGGTCGCCCGCTACGACGCCGCGTTCCTCGCCGCGGCCGACCTGCGGCCGGGGGACCGGGTCCTCGACGTCGGCTGCGGCACCGGCCGGACGACGCGGGAGGCCGCACGCCGCACCGGGTCCGCGCTCGGCGTCGACCTGTCCTCGGCGATGCTCGAGGTCGCCCGGCGCCGCGCCGCCGACGAGGGGCTGACCGGCGCCCGGTTCGAGCAGGCCGACGCCCAGGTGGCCGCCTTCCCGCCGGCCGCCTTCGACGTGGCGATCAGCCGCACCGGCGCGATGTTCTTCGCCGACCCGGTGGCCGCGCTGGCCAACGTCGGCCGGGCGCTCGTCCCCGGCGGCCGGCTGGTCCTGCTCGTGTGGCAGGCGGCCGAGGCCAACGAGTGGATCACCGAGATCACCGGGGCCCTGGCCGCCGGCCGCCCGCTGCCGGCACCGCCCCCGGGTGCGCCGGGCCCGTTCTCCCTCGCCGACCCCGCGCGGATCCACGAGGTGCTCACCGCCGCGGGTCACCGTCAGGTGGAGGTCGAGGGTCTGGCCGAGCCGGAGTGGTGGGGTGCCGACGCCGACGAGGCGCTGACCTTCGTGCTCGGCCTCGCCGGCTGGATGCTCGACGGGCTCGACCCGGCCACCCGGGACCGCGCGGTGGCCGACCTGCGGCGCCGGCTCGAGGCCCACGCCGGTCCCGGCGGCGTCGAGCTCGGCTCTGCCGCCTGGTTGGTGACGGCCCGCCGGCCCTAGCGCCGGACGGGGCCCGCCCCCCGGCCGTGGCGGCGGCCCGCCGGGAGCACGGCTACGGGCGCGGGACCGCGTTGTACGCGGCGACGGTCGCCTCGCGGACGGCGGTGGCCAGCGGGCGCAGCGCCTCGTCGCGGGCGGCGGCCTGGCCGTGGGTGACCGCGCCGCCGGGGGCGTCGGTGAGCGCGAGGTCCAGCACCCGCGCCAGCCGCTGCGCCCGGGCGAGCACCGAGGAGGCCAGCGGGTCGGTGTCCGGCGGCAGCTCCGGGGCGCGGGCGCTGCCCAGGCCGGCCAGGAGCGCCGGCACCTCGGGGTTCCAGCGGGCGAGGTCGAGTGCGGCGAGGGTGCGGGCGGCGTCGCCCACGGCGAGGTCCAGCGCCCCCGAGACCGCGCGCAGCGAGCCCTCGACCGGCGGCGGCGCGGGCGGGACGCCGGTCAGGTCGACCGCCGTCCACGCGGTGACCTCCGGGCCGAGGTCCTCCGGCACCAGCGCGACGGCGTCGCCGACCGCCACCTGCCCCGCCTCCAGTGCCAGCGCGGCCAGGCCCGGTGCGGACGGCACGCCGCGGACGTCGCCGGGCACCGGCAGCACCAGCCGCAGCCGCCGCTCGCCCAGGCCGCGCAGCGCGGTCAGCGCCCAGCCGAGGGGGACGGCGCCGGCGGTGCCGGGCAGGCCGGTGACGCGGTGCGCGCGGTCGTCGGTCAGCGCGTCCAGCGCGTCGTCGTAGGAGGCGCGGCCGGACAGCCACGCGGTCGCCCAGACGGCGAACCGCCCGGCGGGGAGGTCGTGGAGCACCCAGCGAGGCTACGTCGGCCGCGTCCCGGGGGCCCGGGGACGCCGGGTGGTCTGGGAGACTGGGGACGTGGCTGCGTGGGTGCTCTGGCTGGTCGCCTCGGGCCTGTTCGTCGCGGGCGAGGTGGCCAGCCTCGACCTGGTCCTGCTGATGTTCGCCGGCGGCGCGCTGGGCGGGGCCGTGGTGGCGCTGGCGGGCGGGTCGCTCGCCTTCCAGATCGTGGCGTTCATCGCCGTCTCGGTGTTCCTGCTGGCGAGCGTGCGGCCCGCGGCGAAGGCGCACCTGGAGAACCGGACGCCGAGGCACGTCGACGGCGTGCAGGCCCTCGTCGGCCGCACCGCCACGGTGACCCGGGAGGTCGGTCGTTCCAGTGGCCGCATCCGGGTGGGCGCCGACGAGTGGACCGCCCGCACCGACTACGGCGAGGAGAGCTTCCCCGTCGGCGCCACCGTGCGGATCCTCCAGGTCGACGGCGCGACCGCCGTGGTCGGCGAGGCGCTCGAGCTCTGAGCCCGCGCGCCGGGGCAGTGACCCCGGGTGCCACCCGGGAGGATGATCACAGCGGGACCCGACCCGAGGAGCGCCGCCGTGACCCCTGCCCTGATCGCACTGCTCGTCGTCGCCCTGCTGGTGGTGTTCGTCGTCGCGAGGAGCGTGACGATCGTCCCGCAGGCCCAGGCCAAGGTGGTCGAGCGGCTCGGTCGTTACAGCCGCACGCTCTCCCCGGGCCTGTCGCTGCTCGTGCCCTTCGTCGACCGGGTGCGCGCGACGGTCGACCTGCGCGAGCAGGTCGTCTCGTTCCCGCCGCAGCCGGTGATCACCGCCGACAACCTGCAGGTCGGCATCGACACCGTCGTCTACTTCCAGGTCACCGACCCGCGGCTGGCGGTGTACGGCATCGCCAACTACATCACCGGCATGGAGCAGCTCACCACGACGACGCTGCGCAACGTCGTCGGCGGGCTGAACCTCGAGCAGTCCCTGACCGGCCGCGACGGCATCAACAGCCAGCTGCGCGAGGTGCTCGACGGCACCACCGGCCCGTGGGGGCTGCGGGTGGCGCGGGTGGAGATCAAGGCGATCGACCCGCCGCCGTCGATCCGCGACTCCATGGAGAAGCAGCTGCGCGCCGACCGCGACAAGCGGGCGATCATCCTGCAGGCCGAGGGCGCCCGGCAGTCGGCGATCACCACCGCCGAGGGGCAGAAGGCCGCCGCGATCCTGTCGGCCGAGGGGAAGAAGCAGGCCGCGATCCTCGAGGCGGAGGCGGAGCGGCAGAGCCGCATCCTGCGGGCCGAGGGCGACCGGGCGGCGCTGTACCTGCAGGCGCAGGGGCAGGCCAAGTCGATCGAGACGGTGTTCCGGGCGATCCACGAGGGCCGGCCCGACCAGGGGGTGCTGGCCTACCAGTACCTGCAGACGCTGCCGCGGATCGCGCAGGGCGACGCGAACAAGATGTGGATCGTCCCCAGCGAGTTCAGCCGCGCGCTGGAGGGCCTGGCGAAGCTCGGCGGCGCCGACGGCGACGGCCGGTCGTTCCTGGACGTCCCGCCGCCCGCCGACGGAGCTCCCGCCGGCGGCGGCACCGGCGACGGGGGCGGCATCGACACCACCGGCTGGTTCGAGTCGAAGCTGCCGCCGGCCGCCGAGCAGCCCGAGGCGAGGATCGAGCTCCACAGCATCGCCGACGCCGGACCGGCCCTGCCGGCCCCGGAGCTGCCGCCCACGACGTCGCTCGCGCGGGCGGCCGAGGAGGACGTCGCCCACGGCGGCACCCCCGACGGCGGGCGGCCGCAGGGCTGACCCGGCGACGGGGACGGCCTCCCTGCGGGGAGGCCGTCCCTAGTCCTTGAGCAGGCCCTCGCGGAGCTTGGCCAGGGTCTGGCTCAGCAGCCGGGACACGTGCATCTGGGAGATGCCGATGTCGGCGGCGATCTGCGACTGGGTCATGTTCCCGAAGAACCGCAGGATGAGGATGCGGCGCTCGCGGGCCGGGATGGTGGCCAGCAGCGGCTGCAGCGACTCGCGGTACTCCACGCCCTCCAGCGCCGCGTCCTCCTCGCCGAGGGTGGCCGCGAGCGTGGGGGAGTCGTCCTCGCCGGAGAGCCGCTCGTCGAGCGAGCTGCTGCGGTAGGCGTTGGCCACCGCCAGGCCCTCGAGGACCTCCTCGCGCGGGATGCCCAGGTGCTCGGCCAGCTCCGACGGCGTCGGCGCGCGGCCGTTCTTCTGCGCCAGCTCGCCGACGGCGGAGTTCAGCGACAGGTGGAGCTCCTGCAGCCGCCGCGGCACCCGCACCGACCAGCCCTGGTCGCGGAAGTGCCGCTTGATCTCCCCGGTGATGGTGGGGACGGCGAAGGAGAGGAACTCCACCCCGCGGGTCGGGTCGAACCGGTCGATCGCCGCGATCAGGCCCAGCGTGCCGACCTGCAGCAGGTCGTCGAACGGCTCGCCGCGGTTGCTGAACCGGCGGGCGAAGTGCCGGACGAGGGGCAGGTGCTCCTCGACCAGGACCTCGCGCAGCCGTTCCCGCCGCGGGTCGTCCTTCTCCAGGGTGGCCAGCTCGGCGAACAGCGGCGCGGTGCGCTCGGCGCGGCGCCGGTTGTCCGAGACGGGCGCGCTGTCGCCCTCGCGGGCGCCGGCGGTCCGGCCGGTGACGGGCCCGGCGTCGTCCTCGGTGTCCTCGCCGTCGGTCTCCTCGCCGTCGGCGTCCTCGCCGTCGTTCTCCGTGTCGGTGTCGGTGTCGGTGTCGGTGTCGGTGTCGGTGTCGGTGTCGGTGTCGGTGTCGGTGTCGGTGCCGGTGTCCTCGGCCTCGGCGTCCTCGGCCCCGTCGGCCGGGTCCGGGGCGGTCACCGACGGATCGTCGTGCAGGGCGTCCTCCTCGACGGGGGCCCGGGGACCGGCGGTCGCCGGCGTCACGGGGCCACCGAGTCGTCGCTGCCCGCGGAGCCGACCAGCTGCGCCGGCCGCTGCCCGGGGAGGTACTTGTCCATGGAGATGACCGCCACCGGACCCTCACCGCCGTCGCCGGCCGGCACCTCCCGCTGGGAGGCGGGCCGGCCCTCGACGTTGTCGGCCAGCGTCTGCAGCACCGCCCAGCCGAAGCCGTCGCGGGGGACGTCGGTCCCCTCGGCGGTAGGCACCCACGCGTCGATGTGCAGCCCGGCCCGGGTGGTCTCGAAGACGACCGTCAGGGGCGCGTCGCCGAGCGCGATCGCCGCGAGCGTCGCGCACGCCTCGTCCACCGCCAGCCGCAGGTCCTCGACCGAGTCCAGGTCGTAGTCCATGCGGATGGCCAGGTCACCGGCCATCGCCCGCACCGCGGGCAGCTGGCTCGGCGTGGTCGGCACGCGCAGCTCCAGCCGTTCCGCGCGCCGCCTGTCCTGGGCGAGGGCACCCCTCGAGTCCACCATCCGTCGTCCGCTCCTCATCCAGTACGTCCGGCCGCGGCCGGTCTGCTCCGCAGGTGTCCGGGGGCCGCGGCGCCCGGTCCCATCCTCCCTCGCCGCGGGTCCGCGGTGCGCGCGGGGCGGGGGCGGGAGGCGACCGGGCCGTGTCCCAGCAGGACCGTGTACCCGTCCCCGGCGCGTCGGCAAACACCGTGTGCCCACGGCGTCGCGCGCGGTTGCCGGTGCACCGGCCCTGTGGTCTGTTGGTCCCCGGATGAGCACCAGCCAGGGCAGTCTCCCGCCGGGGCCCCGTCCCGCCGAGGACGTGGGCCCGGCCGCGCTGGTGGCCGCGCTGGAGGACGCGCCCTCGGCGCTGTGGTTCGTCGCCGGCCCCGGCCCGCGGACCCTCTGGGCCAACGCCCGCGCCCGCACGCTCGGGCCCACCCCGCACGACCTGCCCGTGGTGGGGGACCGCCCGGTGGCGGACGTCGTCGCCGACGTCCTGCGCACCGGCCGGCCGGTCACCCTCTCCGGTGTCCTGGCCGGTGACGGACCGGAGGTCACCGTGGCCGTGCGCCCGCTGGCCGCCGGCGCCGACCCGGCCGCGGTCCTGGTCCTCGAGAGCACCGCCGAGGACGAGGAGCCCGGCGGCCCCCGGGGCGGGGCGTCCGGGGACGTCGTGGAGGAGGTGCAGCACTCGCTGCTGCCGCCGTCCCTGCCGCTGCTGCCCGACGTGCGGCTGTCGGGCAGCTACCACCCGGCCAGCTCCGGGCGCGTCGCCGGCGGTGACTGGTACGACGCCGTGTCGCTGGGCCACGGCCGGCTGGCGCTGGTCATCGGCGACGCCGTCGGCTCGGGGGTGCCGGCCGCGTCCGCGATGAGCCGGCTGCGCGGGGCGATGCGCTCCAGCGCGCTGCGCGACCCCGCCCCGGCCGCGGTGCTCGCCGCCCTCGACGACTTCGCCGCCCAGATGGACGACGTCCAGGGCGCCTCGGTGTTCTACGCCGTCCTCGACGCGGCCACCGGCGCGCTGGCCTACGCCGCCGCCGGGCACCCGCCGCCGCTGCTGGTGGAGGCCGACGGGCGTGCGACCCGGCTGCCGGTCGAGGCGCGGCCGCCGCTGGGCACGGTGCGCGGCGCGGCGACGCCGGTCGCCGCGGCCCGGCTCGAGCGGGGCGCCACCCTGGTCCTCTACTCCGACGGCGCGGTCGCCGCCGCCGGCCTGCCGCCCGCCGCGGGGCTGGACCGGCTCACCGCGGTCGCCCGGGCGGCGCTGGCCGATCCCGAGACCCTCGGCGGCGAGGCGGCGGCCGGGCTGGCCGCCACCATCGCCGCCGGGATGCTCACCGGAGGCGGCCGCCCCGACGACGTGGCCGTGCTCGTGGCGCACCGCCGCGCGCGGTCGGTCGAGGCGCTGCGGCTGGACCTGCTGGCGGTGCCCGCGGCGCTGCCCGCCGTGCGGCGGCGGCTGAGCGCGTGGCTGACCGCGCTCGGCATGGGTGAGCAGGACCGGGTGGGTGTCGTGGTCGCGGTGGGGGAGGCCTGCGCCAACGCGGCCGAGCACGCCTACCGCGACGCCGAGCCCGGGCCGATGCAGGTCACCGCCGCGGTCGACGTCGACGGCGTGCTCACCGTGACCGTGCACGACGAGGGCACCTGGCGCCCGCCGGACCGCGACCCCGGCGACCGCGGCCGCGGGCTGCTGATCATGCGCCAGCTGGTCGACGGGATGGTCGTGCGCGGCGAGCACGGCACGACGGTCACGCTGCGCACGCGGCTGCGACAGACGCCCGACCAGGAGCCCGAGCACCCGGTGGGCGGCAGCGGCGCGACCGTCGTCGTCGACCGGGAGGGCGCCGACCCGGTCGTGCGCGCCGCCGGCGACGTCGACCTGGTCAGCTCCGAGCAGCTGCGCATCCGGCTGCTCGAGGCCAGCCACGGCGGCACCGTCCGGGTGGAGCTGGACCTCACCGCGGTCACGCTGTTCAGCAGCGCGGCGGTGCGGGTGGTGCTCGCCGTCGCGGCGATCGCCGAGGCCGAGGGGTGGCGGCTGGTGGTGCACGCGCCCGACGGCGGCGTCACCCGGCACATCCTCGAGGTGAGCGGACTGCAGCGGCTGGTCGAGCTGCGCTGACCCCGGCCGGGGCACGGTCCGTTTACGGGACCGGCCTGGTGCGCATCCACTGCGCGTGAGACTCCGGCGCAGCGACGTGCACGGGCGCGGCTGGACCCGCCGCCGGGCCGGTCGCGGCTTCTCCTACCGCGACGAGAACGGGCAGCTGATCAAGGACGCGGAGCGGCTGGACCGGATCCGGTCGATCGCGATCCCGCCGGCCTGGAAGGACGTGTGGATCTGCCCGTGGCCCAACGGGCACATCCAGGCCACCGGGCTCGACGCGGCCGGCCGCCGCCAGTACCGCTACCACGACGCCTGGCGGGCGCGGCGGGACGCGGAGAAGCACGAGCGGGTGCTGGCCATCGCCTCGGAGCTGCCCGAGGTCCGTGACCGGGTGGCCGACGCGCTGCGCACCCGCGGGCCCAACCGGGAGCGGGTGCTCGCCTGCGCGCTGCGGCTGCTGGACCTCGGGACCTTCCGCATCGGCAGCGAGGAGTACGCCGAGGAGAACGGCACCTACGGCCTGGCCACGCTGCGCCGCGAGCACGTGACCGTGCGCGGGGAGCGGACGTTCTTCCGGTACACCGCGAAGGGAGGCATCGAGCGGGAGGTGGAGATCACCGACCGGCCGACGGCGACCGTCGTCCGGTCGCTGCTCGAGCGGCCCGACGACGCCGGCGAGGAGCTGCTGGCCTACCGGCTCGACGACGGCACCTGGCACGACGTGACCAGCGCCGACATCAACGCCTACCTCAAGGAGGTCAGCGGCGCGGAGATCACCGCCAAGGACTTCCGGACGTGGAACGCCACGGTGATGATGGCCGCCGCGCTGGCCGAGCAGCCGCCGCCGAAGAACAGGACGGCGCGGAACCGGACGATCCGCGAGGCCTACGTGCGGGTCTCCGAGCACCTCGGCAACACCCCGGCGGTGTGCAAGGCCAGCTACGTGGACCCGCGGGTGGTGGACCGGTACGAGAACGGGGAGACGGTGGCCGACGCGCTGGCCGACCTGGCCGGCGCCGACGACGACCGCGAGGCGCAGAAGGTGCTCGAGCAGGCGGTGTGCCGCCTGCTGTCGGCGTAGTCGGCCCGGGAAAGCCGACGAGGCCCCGCCGGAGCGGGGCCTCGTCGCAGGTCGTGCGGAGGGGTCAGCGGGCGCTGCTGTCCACGATGGTGAACAGGTCGATCAGGCCGGTGACCTCCAGCGGGCGGGTGACCGCCCGGGTGGTGGCGACCAGGCGCAGCTCGACGTCCCGGGACTTCGCCGACTTCTGGGTCTCGACGAGCACGGCCAGGCCGGCGGAGCCCAGGAACTGGACCCCCGACAGGTCGATGACCAGTTCGCGGGGCTGCTGCTCGAGCTGGGTGTCCAGCGAGGAGCGCAGCACCGGGGCGGTGAAGGTGTCGACCTCGCCGACGACCGTCACCGTGACCGCGCCGTCCTCGCTGGTGGAGGTCGAGAGCGTGATCACGTCGTCGAAGGGTGCCTCCGTGCCCTCGGTCGACACGTCGTGCTGCCCCCCGGCGGGCAGGTCGGATGCGGTCACGGACGCAGCTCCTCTCAGTGGCCACGCCGAGCGGTGCGGCCACCGGTCAATCTACCGCCGGGCGCCTCAGGGGTGTCGTCACCCCCGGGCAGGCCGGCGTTGCAGTGGACACGCCGGAGGCGGTCCGCCGCCGGCGCGCGCGGCTGCCTGCTCAACCGCATTTACAACGTAGACAACCCGGTGGCCGTCCGCCAACCAGCCCGGGCGAGCGCGTGGTGGCGCTCACCCGGGCCGGTGACGCAACGGTGCTGGAGAGTGGCGTCAGGTGTTCTCGACGACGTGGACCGCCGCCTCCTCGGGCCCCTCGCCGCCGACCACCGGATCGAGCGCGGCCTCGACGTCGTCGGCGGTGCGGTTGGTCCCGGAGTCGCTGTCCGGGGTGGTGTCGTAGTCCTGCTCGAGCTGGCCGATGCCACGGCCCGGGTCCTCGGCGGGGCGCACGCCGGGGTCGTCGTCGGGGATCTCCTCCTCCAGGCGGGCGGTCAGCGACTCGCCCTCCTGCTGCTCGCGCGCCGTCGTCCCGAAACCGACCGGCTCGTCCTCCCGGTCGCCCGGCTCGGGGGCGAACTGCGGGTCCTCGGAGAGCTGCACGGTGGGGAAGTCGTCCTGCGAGACGTCCGGCACGCCGTTGTCCTCGGGGAAGACGTCGCGGGCGGTCTGCCCCTGGGAGCCCGGCGCGCCGCCCTCGCGCACACCGGTCAGACCCCGCTCGTCGTCGGGGAACTCGGCGTCGTTCTGCGCGGAGTGGACCGCCCCGCGGTCGTCCGGCTCGGTCATGGAGGGTTCCTCTCTCTCGGGCCGCCGGACGGTGCTCCCGGCGGCGGACTGCCCTGCCGCCTACCCGCCTCCCCGGAAGCCATGCGGGCGGGCGCGGACCGTGACGGGAGGCGCACCGCGGCATGGCGCACCGGCCGCACGGGTAGCGGGGCGGCATGGCGATCGCAGACGAGGTGCAGCGGATCGGAGCGCCGATCCGCCGCTGGGCGCGGACCCAGGGGCGCGAGTACACGCAGGGCGAGCCCCGCCCGCTCGCCGGCGACCTCGGGGCGATGGGGGTGTACCTGGGGCTGGTCTCGGCCGGCGCGGCGGCGGTGCGGGCGTCCGGGAGGGAACTGCCCGACCGGATCCCGCCGGGGGACGCCGTGCTCCTCGCGGTGGCGACCTTCCGGCTGGCCCGCCGGATCGCCAAGGACCCCGTCACCGCCCCGCTGCGCGCACCCTTCACGGCGTTCCAGGGACCGTCCGGGCACGCGGAGGTGGCGGAGGAGGTCCGTGAGCACGGTGGGGTCAAGCACGCCGTCGGCGAGCTGCTGACCTGCCCGTTCTGCCTGGCCCAGTGGGTGGCCACGGGGCTGGTGTTCGGCTACGCGGCAGCGCCGCGGGCGACCCGGCTGGCCGCGTTCACCATGACGCTGGTGGCGGGCAGCGACGTCCTGCAGTTCGTCTACGACGCCATCCAGAACGGCGCGCTCGAGCCGTCGCCACGGGAGGCGGCGGGCGTGGATGCTGACACCGACGCCGACCCCACGGGCCGGCACGCCGAGTAGAGCCGAGGAGGACGCCCGCTTCCCCCGGGCGGAGGAGATCACCAGCGATCGCGCTGCTGGGGGCGCCGGCCCGCACCTATCCTGCGGGCCGCGCCGCCCCGCGGTCGCGGAGCCCGGGGAAGGGGAGTGACATGCGCTCGATCTGGCGCGGCGCGGTCTCGTTCGGCCTGGTCAGCATCGGGGTGAAGCTCTACACCGCGACCGAGGACAGGGACGTCCGCTTCCACCAGGTGCACGCCGTCGACGGCGGGCGGGTCAAGTACAAGCGGATCTGCTCGATCGACGGCGAGGAGGTCGAGTACGGCGACATCGCCAAGGGCTACGAGCTGCCCGACGGCCAGCTGGTGGTCCTGACCGACGACGACCTCGCCGAGCTGCCGCTGGCCACCCGGCGGGAGATCGAGGTCCTGCAGTTCGTCGAGCAGGCGGAGATCGACCCGATCCAGTTCGAGAAGACCTACTACCTCGAGCCCGACGGCCCGGCCACCCGCCCCTACGTGCTGCTGCGCGACGCGCTGGAGAACACCGGCCGGGTCGCGATCACCAAGATCGCGCTGCGGCAGCGGGAGTCGCTGGCCGCCATGCGGGTCCGCGACGGCGTCCTGGTGCTGCACACCATGCGCTGGCCCGACGAGATCCGCCGTCCCGACTTCGGCTTCCTCGACGAGGACGTCCCGGTGCGGCCGCAGGAGCTGCAGATGGCCGAGGCGCTGATCACCTCGATGACCGGCGACTTCGACCCCGCCGAGTTCACCGACGACTACCGCGAGGCGATGACCGCCCTGCTCGAGGCCAAGCAGACCGGCGGCGACGTGCAGCCGGTGCCCGAGACCGCCGACCCCGGCGCGGCCGTCGTCGACCTGATGAGCGCGCTGCGGCGCAGCGTCGAACGCGCCCGCGGCGGCGCCGCCGACGACGCGGCGCCCGCGGAGGCGGCACCGGCCCGCGAGCCCGCCAGGAAGGCCGCGGCGAAGAAGGTGGCGGCGAAGAAGGTGTCGGCGAGGAAGGCACCGGCGGAGGAGGCGGCCGAGGAGGCGCCGGCCCGCACGACCCGCGCGCGCAAGGTCACGGCCGCCAAGAAGGAGCCGGCCAAGCGCACGTCCCGCCGCAGCGCCTGAGCCGCGCGGATGGTCCGTCCCGCCCTGCCCGAGCCGCCGGTGCCGGCGCCGATGCTCGCCGTCGCCGGCGAGCTGCCGGCCGACGACGCCGCGTGGGGCTACGAGTTCAAGTGGGACGGCGTCCGGGCGCTCGCGGCGGTCCGCGACGGCCGGGTGGACCTGTGGGCGCGCAGCGGCACCCAGCTGGCCGACCGTTATCCCGAACTCGGCCGACTGCCGAACACCCTCGCCGGTGTCGACGCCGTCCTGGACGGCGAGGTGGTGGCCCTCGACCGGCTGGGGCGCCCGGACTTCGGGCTGCTGCAGAACCGCATGCACCGCACCGGCGGCCCGGAGGTCGCCCGGCTCGCGGCCGCGGCACCGGTCACCTACCTGGTCTTCGACCTGCTGGCCGAGCGCGGACGCAGCCTGCTCGGGCTGCCCTACGCGCGGCGGCGGGAGCGCCTGGACGCGCTCGCCCCGCAGGGGCACCGCTGGGCGGCGACCCCGTGGTTCCGCGGCGGCGGCGCCGACGTGCACGCGGCCAGCCGGGACAACGGGCTGGAGGGCGTGGTCGCCAAGCGGCTGGACTCGCCGTACCGGCCGGGCGCGCGCTCGCCGGAGTGGCGCAAGGTCAAGCACGTCCGCACGCAGAGCGTCGTCGTCGGCGGGTGGCGGCCGGGCAGGGGGCGGCGGGCCGGGGGAGTGGGGTCGCTGCTGGTCGGTGTCCACGACGACGACGGCCGGCTGGTCTACGCCGGGCACGTCGGCACCGGGTTCACCGACGCGGTGCTGCGTGAGCTCGGCGGGCTGCTCACCCCGCGCCGGACCCCGCCCTTCGCCGGCGCGGTCCCGCGCGACGTGGCCCGCGACGCGCGGTGGGCGGAGCCGGAGCTGGTCGGCGAGGTGGCCTTCGCCGCGTGGACCGCGGACGGCCGGATGCGCCACCCTGCGTGGCGGGGGCTGCGCGAGGACCTCGACGTCGACGACGTCGTCGTGGAGTGGTCCCCCTGAGGGGAGCCTGATGGACCGCCAGCGGGTGCGGGTGGAGGGCCGGCAGCTGTCGGTGTCCAACCTCGACAAGGTGCTCTTCCCCGAGGTCTCGTTCACCAAGGCCGCGGTGATCGACTACTACGTGCGGATCGCGCCGGTGCTGCTGCCGCACCTGTCCGGCCGGCCGGTCACGTTCACCCGCTGGCCCGACGGCGTCGAGGGGCAGGCGTTCTACGAGAAGAACAGCGCCCGGCACGCGCCGGACTGGGTGCGGAAGGTGACCGTGCCGAGCCCTGGCAGCTCGCGGGACCGCGAGGTGCTGGAGATGGTGGTCCTGGAGACCGTCGCCGACCTCGCCTGGGCGGCGAACCTGGCCGCGCTGGAGCTGCACGTGCCGCAGTGGCAGGTGGGCAGCAAGCTGCAGCCGACGCTGCCGGACCTGCTCGTCCTGGACCTCGACCCCGGCCCGGACGCCGGGATCCGCGAGTGCTGCGACGTCGCCGAGCGGCTGCGGGTGCGGCTGGTCGACGACGGGCTGGACCCGGTGGTCAAGACGTCGGGGTCGAAGGGGGTGCAGGTCTACGCGCCGATCCGGGTGACCGACCGCGAGCACCCGTCCCGCTATGCCAAGGCGCTGGCCCAGGAGCTGTCGGCCGAGACGCCCGACCGCGTCGTCTGGCGGATGGAGAAGGTGCTGCGGCCGGGCAAGGTGCTCGTCGACTGGAGCCAGAACAACCCCGCCAAGACGACGGTCGCCCCGTACTCGATGCGCGCCCGCCCCGACGCCCCGGTGTCCACGCCGATCGGGTGGGACGAGGTGGACGCCGTCCGCGACGGCGCCGACCCCGCCGAGCTGCGCTTCCGCACCGAGGAGGTGCTCGCCCGGGTGGAGGAGTACGGCGACCTGTTCGACGTCGCCGCCCGCACCCGCGCCCGCCTGCCCGCCGTCTGACCCCCGCCGGGCGGCGGAGGCGGGCGTCCCTGCCACCATGCCGACCGTGTCCGCTGCCCCGATCGCGCACGACCCCGCCACCGCCGACGTCGGGCGGCTGGTCGTCCGCTGCCCGGACCGGCCGGGGATCGTCGCGGTGCTGTCCCGGCTGCTGGCCGACGTCGGCGCGAACATCACCGAGTCGCAGCAGCACTCCTCGGACCCGACCGGCGGGGTGTTCACCCTGCGGCTGGAGTTCGTGCTGCCCGGGCTGGCCAGCCGCCGCCGGCAGCTGGAGGGCGCGCTGGAGCTGCTCGCCGCGCAGTGGCAGCTGACCTGGCGGCTGTCCGAGGCCGCGCGCCGGCCGCGGCTGGCGGTGTTCGTGTCGAGGACCGACCACGTGCTGCAGGAGCTGCTCTACCGGGTCCGCGCCGGTGACCTGCGCGCCGACATCACCGCCGTCGTCTCCAACCACCCCGACCTCGAGCCGGTGGCCGCGGCGGCCGGGGTGCCCTTCCACCACGTGCCGGTCACGCCGGCGACCAAGGTCGAGGCCGAGGCGCGGGCGCTGGAGCTGGTCGGCGACGTCGACCTGGTGGTGCTCGCCCGCTACATGCAGATCGTCTCGGCGGACTTCTGCAGCCGCTTCCCCGAGCGGCTGATCAACATCCACCACAGCTTCCTGCCGGCCTTCGTCGGGGCGAACCCGTACCAGGCGGCGCACGACCGAGGCGTGAAGCTGATCGGCGCCACGGCGCACTACGTCACCCCGGAGCTCGACGCCGGCCCGATCATCGAGCAGGAGGTGGCCCGGGTCGACCACCGCGCCACCGTCGAGGACATGCGCCGCATCGGCCGGTACGTGGAGCGCCAGGTGCTCGCCCAGGCGGTGACCTGGCACGTGGAGGAGCGCGTCGTCGTCCTGGGCGACCGCACCATCGTCTTCGCCTGAGGCGTGTGTTCCTCCCCACCCGGGTACCGGTGGACCGGCGGGGAGCCCCACCCGACACGTGCCCTTGATTTGACTGACTAAAGAAAAGCGGGTTGGGTGGGACCCGATGGAGACGACGTGGGCGCCGCGGCTGCGCGACGCCGGGCTGCGGGTCACCCGGCCCCGGCTCGCGGTCCTCGACGCCCTCGCCGCCCATCCGCACGCCGATGCGGACACGCTGGTCACGGTGGCCCGCCGGGCGCACCCCACGCTCTCGCCGCAGGCGGTGTACGGCGTCCTCAAGGCGCTGGTCGCCGTCGGGCTGGCCCGCCGGGTCGAGCCCGCGGGCGCGCCGGCGCTGTACGAGGTCCGCGTGGGGGACAACCACCACCACCTGGTCTGCCGCTCGTGCGGTGCGGTCGCCGACGTCGACTGCACCGTGGGCGCGGCACCGTGCCTGGTCCCGTCGGACACGGCCGGCTTCGTCGTCGACGAGGCCGAGGTCGTGTTCTGGGGCCTGTGCCCCGACTGCCGGGGCGCCGGCCACCCGGCCGGCGTCCCCGGCCCGTCCGTCCGCGTCCGTTCCACGGCCGGACAGCACCACACCCGAGGAGAGGCAGGAGCATGACCGACGTCGCATCGCAGGGCCCGGCCCCGAGCGAGGCGGACCGCCCGGTCCTGACCAACCGTCAGGGCCACCCGGTCTACGACAACCAGAACCAGCGGACGGTGGGCGCGCGCGGCCCGGCGACGCTGGAGAACTACCAGTTCCTCGAGAAGATCAGCCACTTCGACCGGGAGCGGATCCCCGAGCGCGTCGTGCACGCGCGCGGCATCACCGCGTTCGGCTACTTCGAGGCCGACGGCACCGTCGGCGACGAGCCGATCAGCCGGTACACGCGCGCCAAGCTGTTCCAGGAGAAGGGCAAGCGCACCGACGTCGCGCTGCGGTTCTCCACCGTGGCCGGTGGCCGCGACTCCTCGGAGTCCGCGCGTGACCCGCGCGGGTTCGCCGTGAAGTTCTACACCGAGGAGGGCAACTGGGACCTCGTCGGCAACAACCTCGGCGTCTTCTTCATCCGCGACGCCATCAAGTTCCCCGACTTCATCCACTCCCAGAAGCCGGACCCGGTCACCTTCGAGGCGAGCGTCGCCGAGCGGGCGTTCGACTTCTTCAGCCAGACCCCCGAGGCCATGCACATGATCTCGCTGGTCTTCAGCCCCCGGGGCACGCCGGCCAGCTACCGGCACATGCAGGGCTTCGGCGTGAACACCTACAAGTGGGTCAACGCCCAGGGTGAGACCGTCCTGGTCAAGTACCACTGGTACCCGAAGCAGGGCGTGAAGTCCTGGACCGCCGCGGACGCCTCGGCCGCGCAGGCCAAGAGCCTGGGCACGCACACCAAGGACCTGCACGACGCCATCGCCGCCGGCGACCACCCGTCGTGGGACCTCTACGTGCAGATCATGAGCGACGACGAGCACCCGGAGCTGGACTTCGACCCGCTCGACGACACCAAGGTCTGGCCCGAGGAGCTGTTCCCGGTCCGCAAGGTCGGGACGATGACGCTCAACCGGATGCCGGTGGACAACTTCACCGAGAACGAGCAGATCGCGTTCGGCACCGGTGTGCTGGTCGACGGCCTGGACTTCTCCGACGACAAGATGCTCGTCGGCCGGACGTTCTCCTACTCCGACACCCAGCGCTACCGGGTCGGCCCGAACTACCTGCAGCTGCCGGTGAACGCGCCGAAGGCCCGGGTGGCCACCAACCAGCGCGACGGCCAGATGGCCTACGGCGTGGACCGGGCCGAGGGCACCAACCCGCACGTGAACTACGAGCCGTCGATCCTCGGCGGCCTGCGGGAGGCGCAATACCCGACGCACGACGAGCAGGGCCCGGTCATCACCGGCCGGCTCACCCGCAAGCGGATCCCGCGCACGAACGACTACGCGCAGGCCGGCGAGCGCTACCAGCTCTCGGAGCAGTGGGAGAAGGACGACCTGGTGAAGAACCTGGTCGACGCCCTCTCGCAGTGCCGCCGCGAGATCCAGGAGCGGATGGTCTGGCACTTCTTCATGTGCGACGACGAGTGGGGCCAGCGGGTCGGCGACGGCCTGGGCATCACCGCCGACGACGTCCGCGGCCTGGAGCCGCTGCAGACGCAGACCCTCACCGAGGAGGAGCTGCAGCGCGCCGCCAACCTCGGCAAGAACGGTCCGCGCGACGTCACCGGCCACCAGATGACGCACTGCGTGCCCAACGAGCACGTCACCGTCGAGGCCTGATCACCGCAGGGCACACCGCAGCGGGCCGCGTCCGGGATCCCCGGGCGCGGCCCGCTGTCGTTCCAGGCGGGCCGACTTCCGCTGGGCGGGAGCCGATTGGGCCGCGGCGCGGGGCACTCCTACCGTCGGTCGACCCCCGACGCCGTCGCCGTGGAGGACACCGATGAGCTCGACCCCCGTCCGCTCGACGACGCCCGGCGCCGCCGCCCGCGCCGCCGGGTGGGTGGCGCCGCTGTGCTGGATCGCGGTGCTGCTCGACGGCTTCGACCTGGTCGTCGTCGGGACCGTCGTCCCCACGCTGCAGGAGCCGGAGGAGTTCGGCCTCACCGGTACCGGCGCCACCGCGGTGATCACCGTCGGCCTGGTCGGCATGATGATCGGCGCGCTGACCATCGGCACGCTCACCGACCTGGTCGGCCGCCGCAAGGCGCTCATCGGCGCCGTGGCGTCCTTCTCGCTGTTCACCCTGCTGTGCGCGTTCGCGCCCAACCAGGTCGTGTTCGGGCTGCTGCGCTTCCTCGCGGGCCTGGGCCTGGGTGGCTGCCTGCCGACGGCCATCGCCATGGTCAACGAGTTCACCCGCGCCGGGCGCAGCGGCCGGGCCACCACGACGATCATGACCGGCTACCACGTCGGCGCCGTGGCCACCGCGGCCCTGGCCATCCCGGTCATCCCGTCGCTGGGCTGGCGGTGGATGTTCGTCATCGGCGCGGCCCCGGCCCTGGTGCTCGTCCCGCTCATGCTCGCCCGGCTGCCGGAGTCGGCGTCCTTCCTGCAGGCCGCCGGCCGGCGGGCGGAGGCCGAGGAGGTGGCCCGCCGCCACGGGCTGGAGCTGGAGAGCAGGCCCGGCCCGGCACCGGCCGGCGCCACCGCAGGCGCCGCCTCGACCGTCCGCTCGCTGTTCACCGGCGGGTTCGCCCGCAACACCGTGGCCATCGGGGTGACCTCGTTCATGGGGCTGCTGCTGGTCTACGGCCTGAACAACTGGCTGCCGACGATCATGCGCGAGGCCGGCTACGACCTCGGCGACTCGCTGGCGTTCCTGCTGGTGCTCAACGTCGGCGCCATCGTCGGCCTGCTGGTGGCCGGCACGGTCGCCGACCGCATCGGCGCCCGCACCGCCGGGATGATCTGGTTCGCCTCCGGCGCGCTGTTCCTGGCGCTGCTGTCGGTCGAGCTGCCCACCGCGGGCCTCTACCTGATGTGCTTCCTCACCGGCTGCTTCGTCTTCTCGGCGCAGGTGCTCGTCTACGCGTTCACCAGCGCCAACCACCCGCCGGCCGTGCGCGCCACCGCGCTGGGCTGGTCGGCCGGCGCCGGCCGGATCGGCGCGATCGTCGGGCCGGTGGTCACCGGCGCGCTGGTGACGGCGGGCATCGCCTTCCCGTGGGGCTTCTACGTGTTCGCCGTCGTCGGCGCGCTGGGCGCGCTGGCCCTGAGCGTCACCCGGACACGGCGCCCCGCGCGCTAGTCGCTTCGACCGCGGCGGTCCTGCTCGGCGAGGAAGCGCTCGAACTCCGCGCCGATCTCGTCGCCGCTGGGCACCTCACCGGCCCCGCCGAGCAGGTCCTCGCCCTCGCGGGCGGCGGCGAACTGGTCGTACTGCTGCTCCAGCGCCGCCACGACGGCGGTGTTGTCGGCCGAGCGGGCGATCTGCTCGTCGACCTCGGTGCGGTGCTGCTGCGCCGCCTCGCGCAGCGTCTCGGTGGGGAGCAGCAGCCCGGTGAGCCGGCCCAGCTCCTCGAGCAGGGTGAGGGTGGCGGCCGGGTAGCTGGCCTGCGCCAGGTAGTGCGGCACGTGCGCGGCCACCCCGAGGGCGTCCACGCCGGCCTCGCCCAGGCGCAGCTCCAGCAGCGCCGAGGCGCTGCCCGGGACGCGCAGCTCGCCCCAGTAGACGGGGTAGGTCTCGATGAGCTGCCGGCGCGTGGCGTGCGCGGTGACCGTCACCGGCCGGGTGTGCGGCACCGGCATCGGGATGGCCTGCAGCGCCACCACCGAGGTCACCCCGAGCCGCTCGACCGTCCCGACGACGGCGGCGGCGAAGCCCTCCCACCGGTAGTCCGGCTCGGGGCCGTGCAGCAGCAGGAACGGCTCGCCGGCGTCGTCCTCCAGCGCCGAGAGCACGATCTCCGGCGCGGCGAAGTCCTCGTAGTGGTCGCCGTTGAACGTCATCCGCGGCCGGCGGGCGCGGTAGTCGACCAGCAGGTCCGCGTCGAAGCGCGCGACGGTGCGGTGCGGCAGCGAGGCCAGCAGGTGCGAGGCGGCGAGCTGGGCGGACGAGGCGGCGTCGAAGTCGCCCGCGAGGGCGTGCACGAGCACCAGGCCCCGCCGCTGCGCGGCCCCGGTGACCGCCGCCTCGGCGGCGACGAACGGATCGGCCTCGGGAGTGAGCTCGACGAGCTCCTCCGGTCGCTGCGCCACGGGGGCACCTCCTGCTGGTCGGACGCCTGCTGATCGGACGTCGTCAGGCGACAGCGACGGCGGCCCGGCCGGCATTCCCGTCCGGTCAGGCCGGCGGCGCGGGGGAGCGGGTCAGGACGGCGCCGTCATCGTCGCCGGACACCTCGTGGCGGGTGCCGTCGTCGGCGACCTCGGGATGGCGGCCGTCGAGCGCGTCGCGGGTGTACCGGTAGACGACGGCGATCAGCGCGGCCACCGGCACCCCGAGGAAGGCGCCGACGATCCCGGCCAGGCTGCCGCCGGCGGTGACGGCGAGGATGACCACCGCGGCGTGCAGGTTGAACCCGCGGCCCTGGATGATCGGCTGCAGCACGTTGCCCTCGATCTGCTGCACCAGCAGCACGATCCCGAAGACGATCAGCGCCACCGTGAAGCCCTCGTCGACCAGGGCGATCAGCACCGCGAAGGCGCCGGCGACGAACGCGCCGATGATCGGGACGAACGCGCCGAAGAAGGTCAGCACGGCCAGCGGCACGACCAGCGGCACGTCGAGGATCCACAACCCGAGGCCGATGAAGAAGGCGTCGACGAAGCCGACGAGGGCCTGCTGCTTGATGAACTCCGACAGGGTCGACCAGGTCTTCTGCGACAGCGCGGCCACGTGCGGGGCGGCCTTCGGCCCGGTCTGCGCGGCCAGCCACGGCACCCAGCGCGGCCCGTCCTTGATGAAGAAGAACGCCAGCACCAGCGCCAGCAGCAGGTTGAGCAGGCCGTTGCCGACGGCGGAGGCGCCGGTGGCGGCGTAGCCCGCGATGTTGGAGGCGTTCGACTGCACCGAGTCGATGGCCTGGTCGACGTACTGGCCGATCTGCTCCTCGTCGATGTTCAGCGGCGGCCCCTGCAGCCACTGCTGGACCTGCTCCAGGCCGCTGGCGGCCTGGTCGGCGAGCTCGGTGACCTGGTCGGCGACCTGCGGCGCGATGACCGCGATGAGCCCTCCGATGAGGCCCAGGAACAGCAGCAGCACGACCGCCGCGGCCAGGGCGGGGGGCCAGCCGTGCCGGCGCAGGAACCGGGTGGGCGGCCACAGCACGGTGGCGAACAGCAGGCCGAGGATGACCGGCAGCAGGATGACCCACAGCTTGCCGAGGACCCAGCCGATCACCACCAGTGCCGCGCTGATGAGCAGCAGTTGCGCGGAGGCGACGGCGAGCGTGCGGGTGGCCGACACCGCCCGCTCGCCGCGCTGCCAGGCCGGGGCGGGGGCCGCCGTGGCGTCGTGGTCGTCGGCGCGCGGGTCGCCCGGGCCGCCCTCGCCGGTGAGCGTGGGGGTGGCGCGCTCGTCGCCGACCGGCCGGCCGCCGGGCACGTCGCCGGGCGCAGCGCCTGCCGCGCGGTCCCGGGCCGGGGGAGCACCGGCGGCGGACGCGCCGCCACCGGCCGGGGCGTCGTCCCGGCGTCCGGACAGGCGGAACCTCATGGTCACATCGCACCACGGATCACCGCGGCCCACCGCCCGACGGCGGGAGGGGCGCAGGCCGCGGCTAGCGTCGGGGACGTGCCCAGGACCGCCAGAGCCGACCGGGTCGAGCGCGCCGAGCTGCTCGACTTCCTCCGCCCGCGGCACCGCGCGGTGCTGCTCACCCGGCGCCGCGAGGGCGGGGTGCAGCTGTCCCCGGTGACCTACGGCGTCGACGCCGAGGGGCGGGTCGTCGTCAGCACCTACCCGCAGCGCGCCAAGGTGCGCAACGCCCGCCGCGACCCCGCCGTCTCCCTCTGCGT
This sequence comes from Geodermatophilus sp. SYSU D00867, assembly GCF_054050315.1. NCBI lineage: Bacteria > Bacillati > Actinomycetota > Actinomycetes > Geodermatophilales > Geodermatophilaceae > Geodermatophilus > Geodermatophilus sp. SYSU D00867. Next base: position 108,485 of record NZ_JBJGZC010000006.1, read on the forward strand.
GCTGTCCGACGACTGGGACGGCGCGTGGGTGCAGGTGGACGGCCGGGCCGAGGTGCTGGACCTGCCGGAGGCGCTGGAGCCGCTGGTCGAGTACTTCCGGTCGATCAGCGGCGAGCACCCCGACTGGGACGAGTACCGCGCCGCGATGGCCCGGCAGGGGAAGTCGCTGCTGCGCGTCACGATCGAGCGCTGGGGCCCGGTGGCCACCGGCGGCTTCCCGCCCGAGCTCGCGCAGGACTGACCGGCGCGCCGGGCAAGCCCAGGAGCTTGCACCCGGCCCGGCCGGCGGCGACGCTGCGCGCGTGCCCCTGGCCGTCGCCTGCGCCCCGCTGACCGCGGGCCCCGCCGCCGGCGCGCCCCCGGCGGTCCTCGGGGCCGGCGCGCGGGCGGTGGGGGAGGGCTGGGCGGCCGTCCTCGACGACGCCCCGGTCGCGGTCGACACCGTCGTCGCGCTGGTGCGGGAGGGCGGCCGGCGGATCGGCATCGGCGCCGCGCCGGCCGGTCCCGGTGACGGCCCGGTGCTGCTCGCCGCGCGCCGCGCCCTGGAGGCCGCCGGGCGCCGCCCGGCGCGGCTGGCCGTGCGCGGGTCCGACGCCGAGGCCGCCGCCGACGCCCAGGCGGTGCTCACCGCGCTCGCCGTCCTCCTCGCCCGCCGCAGCGCCGCGGCCTGGGCCGCCGTCGACCTGGTCGCGGCCGGCGCCACGCGGGCCGCCGCGGCCGCCGAGCTGGGCGTCTCCCGGCAGGCGGTCGCACAGCGCCTGGCCGCCGGGTCCTGGGAGCTGGAGCTGGAGCTGCGGCCGGCCGCCGCGCGGCTGCTCGCCCGCGCCGCCGGCCGGCCGCCCGGTTGAGGGACGCCGCCGCGCGCGGTGATCACCGGTCGCGGAGGATGGGGTCGTCCCACCCCGCAGGAGGTCCCGTGTCCGAACCCGTGCAGCCGCTGCGCAACGCCGAGCTCCTCGGCGTCTACGTCAACGACCACCTCGCCTCGGCCACCGGCGGCATCGAGCTGGTCTGCCGGATGCTGGGCGTGCACCGCGGCTCGCGCTGGGAGGCGCCGCTGACCCAGCTGCTCGGCGAGCTGCGCGAGGAGAAGTCCTCGCTGCTGGCCACGGCCCGGGCGCTCGGCATCCCGGTGCGGCAGTACAAGCAGCTCGGCGTCTGGCTGGCGGAGAAGATCACCCGCGCCAAGCTCAACGGCCGGCTGCTGTCCCGCTCGCCGCTGTCGGACCTCGTCGAGTTCGAGTTCCTCGCCTCCGGGGTGCGCGCCAAGCGCAGCGGCTTCGAGACGCTGCGGATCGTCGCCGAGGCCGACGACCGCCTGGACCGGGCCGAGCTCGACCGGCTCATCGACCAGGCGCACCGGCAGTACTCGTGGCTCACCGACGCCCGCCGCGAGGTGGCCGCCGCCGTCTTCGGCGGCCGCGCGGGGGCCGCCGAGCGCACCGGCGGCGTCTGACCCGGGTCCCTCGCGCGGTGCTCCGCGCCGCCTGGTAGCACAGGGTCATGTGCCACGACCCCGCCAGCCGCCCGCCCGCCCCGCCGCGCACGGGGGAGGTCGGCGACCGCGGCCTCACCGTGCTCACCGCGGCCGACGGCACGGAGGTCTCCGCCGCCTGGGCGCTGCCCGCCGACGTCGCGGCCGCGCCCGCCGGCGTGGTGGTCCTCCCGGACATCCGCGGGCTGCACCCGTACTACGTCGCGCTGACCGAGCGCTTCGCCGAGGCCGGCGTGCCCGCCGTCGCCCTCGACTACTTCGGCCGCACCGCCGGCACGGCCGGGAGCGGCACGCGCGACGCGGGCTTCGACTGGCAGACGCACGTCCCGCAGACCACGCCCGAGGGCGTCGACGCCGACCTCACCGCGGCCGTCGCCGAGCTGCGCCGGCGCACCCGGCCCGACCTGCCGGTGGTCACCGTCGGCTTCTGCTTCGGCGGCAGCCACTCCTGGCGGCAGTCCGGCGGCGACCTCGACGTCGCCGCCTGCGTGGGCTTCTACGGCCGGCCGGCCATGGTCGGCGACGCCGCCGCGCGGGCCTCGCGCCCGACGCTGATGGTGATCGCCGGTGCCGACGCCGCCACCCCCGTCGAGGACCAGCTCGCCCTCGCGGAGACGATGCGCGCCGCGGGCGCCGACGTCGAGACCGCGGTCTACGACGGCGCCCCACACTCCTTCTTCGACCGCGCCGCGCCCGAGTGGGAGGAGGCCTGCCAGGACGCCTGGCGGCGGATCCTGGCCCTCGTCGACGGCCTCGGGGCGGGGGTGCGGTCGTGAGCGAGCCGATCGACCCCGGGGTCATCGAGCTGGCCGCGCGGGTCTTCGACCTCGCCCGCTTCGGCCACACCGAGGAGCTGGTCGCCTACGTCGACGCCGGCGTCCCGGTGGACCTCACCAACGACAAGGGCGACACGCTGCTGATCCTCGCCGCCTACCACGACCACCCGGGGACGGTGGCCGCGCTGCTCGAGCGCGGCGCCGACCCGGGCCGGGCCAACGACCGGGGCCAGACGGCGCTGGCCGCGGCGGTGTTCCGCCGCTCGGAGGCCGGCGTGCGGACGCTGCTGGCCGCCGGCGCCGACCCCGACGCCGGCGGGCCGAGCGCGCGCGAGACCGCGGCGTTCTTCGACCTGCCGGAGATGGCCGCGCTGCTCGAGGGCCGCACCGGCTGAGGCTCCCCGCGGGAGCCGCACCGCCGTGACACCCTGGGGCGTCACGGCGCCGTCACGGGGGGAGGACGTCCATGGTCGCGCACTCGCACCTGCCCGAGCCGGGTACGGAGCGGGCGCGCTCCGGCGCCTCCCGGGTGGTCCCCCCGGAGCCCACCGAGCTGCCGGGGGACCTCGCCGACGGGCTGCCCCTGGCCGCCGACGTCCCGCTCGCACCCGTCGACGGCGGCCCGGCGCCGGGACCGGCCGCCCCGCTCACCGGCCCGGGCGGGCTGCCCCGCTGGCTGGTGCTGCTGGTCGGCGCCGCGGCCGCGACGATCGCCGTCGCCGGGGTGCGCGAGATCGCCTGGCTGGTCGCGCCGGTGCTCCTGGCGCTGGTCGTCGTCGTGGCGCTCATGCCGGTGCAGCGCTGGCTGCTGCGCCACCACGTGCCGCGCTGGGCGGCGGCCGGCGTCCTGCTGCTGCTCGTGTGGGGCGTGCTGCTCGGTCTCGGGTCGCTGCTGGTCGTCGCGATCGCCCAGTTCGCCGTCCTGCTGCCCGACTACGCCCCGCAGTTCGCGGTGCTGCTGGACGACACGGTGCAGCGGCTCGACGAGGCCGGGCTGTCCTCGACGCAGATCCAGGACCTGGTCGACCGGTTCGACTACGGCCAGCTCGTGGGCCTGGCCACCGACCTGCTCGCCCGGGTCACCGACACCGCCAGCACGCTGGTGCTGCTGCTGTCGGCGATGGTCTTCCTCGCCATCGAGTCCGGCGGGTTCGGCCGCCGGCTGGCGCTGGTCGCCGAGGACCGGCCGCACCTGCCCATCGCGCTCGGCCTGTTCGCCCGCGGCACCCGCAGCTACCTGCTGGTGAGCACGGTGTTCGGCGCGATCGTGGCGGTGGGCGACACCGTCGCGCTGGCGATCCTCGAGGTCCCGCTGCCGGTGCTGTGGGGCCTGCTGTCGTTCATCACCAACTACGTGCCCAACATCGGGTTCGTGCTCGGCGTCATCCCGCCGGCGCTGCTCGGGCTGCTCGCCGGCGGCTGGACCGAGTTCTGGGTGGTCATCGTCGTCTACTCGCTGCTCAACTTCGTCGTGCAGACGCTCATCCAGCCGCGCTTCGTCGGCGACTCGGTGGGCCTGTCGATGACGGTCACCTTCCTCGCGCTGCTGTTCTGGGGCTGGGTGCTGGGCGCGCTGGGCGCGCTGCTGGCCATCCCGCTCACGCTGCTGGTGAAGGCGCTGCTGGTCGACGTCGACCCGCGCGGGCACTGGCTCGACGCGCTGCTGCGGGAGGAGCCGAGAGCCCCGCGGACCAGCCGCGCACGGCAGCGCGCGCAGGCCCGGCGGGCGGCGCTGGCCTCGGTCCGCGCGCTGCACCCGCACTGGCCCTCGCGGCGTGGATCCGGGGACTGACCAGCGCGTTCGGGGAATGTCAGGGGTCGGGAGGACGTTGTCCACAAGCCGGGGAACGGTCCCGGCGAGACCCCGAGGAGGACCCGTGAAGGGCGATCGTGTCGAGGTCGTCATCGACGCCGGTGGCGACACCCGAACCTACGAGATCGAGGCCACCCGCGCCGGGCGCCGGGTGGACGTGTCCCACGGCCGCGGCGTCGTGGAGGTCACCGAGACCACCCGCGGCGGCACGCCCGTGCGCACCGCACGCTTCATGTCCGGGAGGGTGCTCGCGCTGGTCGAGCACCCGGCGGCCCGCCCGGCGTTCGAGGACGACGACGAGCCGGTGACCCCGCTGCGCCGCAGCGCGTGAGGGAGGACCTCCCTGCCCCCCTCGAAGGACCCTCCTGCCCCCCGCCACTCGCAGGCTCGCGGCGGGACCCTGCAGGGAGGCCGGTCGAGGCTCCCAGCGGGCCCCTGCAGGGAGGCCGTTCCGGCAGCTCACCCGAGCTGGTGGTGATGGTCGGCCTGCAGGGAGCGGGCAAGTCGACCTGGGTGCAGCGGACCCTCGCCGCGACGCACGAGGTGGTGAGCAAGGACCACTGGCCCCGCGCCCGGCGGCGGGAGACCCGGCAGCAGCGGCTCGTCGCCGGGCTGCTGGCGGCCGGGCGCAGCGTCGTCGTGGACAACACCAGCCCCTCGCCGGAGGAGCGCGCGCCGCTGGTCGCCGCGGCCCGCGCGGCCGGCGTGCCGGTGCGCGCGGTCTGGGTGGACACCCCGCTCGAGGAGTGCCTGGCCCGCAACGCGGCCCGCGAGTCGCCGGTGCCGCTGGTCGGCGTGCACGCCGCCCGCGCGCGGTTCGCCCCGCCCACCGCGGCCGAGGGCTTCGACCGGGTCGACGTCGTGCGGGGTGACGCCGCGCGGGGTGACGTCGTGCGGGGTGACGTCGCGCACCCGGGGGACTGACCGGCCGGACCGTCGCGTGCGGCCGGGGGAGCCGGTGCGGTAGGAACTGGCAGGCCCGTCCGCTCCCGTCCCCCCGGAGGTACCCGTCCCGTGCTGGCCAGCATCGGTTACGCCGTCGCCTACACCGCCGTCGGCCTCGTGCTGCTGGCCCTCGGCTTCCTCGTCCTCGACCTGCTGACGCCCGGCCACCTGGGCCGGCGCATCTACGAGGACCGGTCGGTGAGTGCCGCGGTCGTCCTGTCCGCCGGGTTCCTCGCCCAGGGCGCGGTCATCTTCGCCGCGATCTGGACCAACGCGACGTCCGGGTTCGGGGAGGCGCTGCTCTGGACCGTGGTCTTCGGCCTGCTCGGCGTGGTGCTGCAGGCTGTCGCGTTCCTCGTCCTCGACCTGCTCACGCCGGGGAAGATGGGCCAGCTCGTCACCGAGACCGGCTTCCACCCCGCGAGCATGGTGATGGCCGCGACCCAGCTCTCGGTCGCCGCGATCATCGTCGCCTCGATCTGGCCCTGACGGCCGCCGCGCACCGGTACGGGGGCGTCTCCGGGCGCTCCGGGAGCCCGCCGTAACCTGTCCGGCGCAGCCCGGGGGCCGGCGCGGGGTCGACCCGGCCCGAGCCCCCCACCCGGACCGGCCGGCGACGACGCCGCCACCAACGAGAGGAACTGCCATGAGCGAGGCCACCCCCCGCGTCGCCATCGTGACCGGCGCCGCGCGCGGCATCGGCGCCGCGACGGCGAAGCGCCTGGCCGCCGACGGCTTCGCCGTCGCCGTGCTCGACCTCGACGAGGCGAACACCAAGGACACCGTGCAGGCGATCGAGTCCGCCGGCGGGCGCGCGCTCGGCGTGGGCGCCGACGTCAGCGACGCCGAGCAGGTGCAGGCCGCCGTCGACCGGATCGCCGCCGAGCTCGGCCCGCCCGTCGTCCTGGTCAACAACGCGGGCGTCATCCGCGACAACATGCTGTTCAAGATGACCGAGGTCGACTGGGACCTGGTCATGAACGTGCACCTGCGCGGCGCCTTCCTCATGAGCCGGGCCTGCCAGAAGCACATGGTCGAGGCCAAGTGGGGCCGGATCGTGAACCTGTCGAGCACCTCGGCGCTGGGCAACCGCGGCCAGGCGAACTACTCGACGGCGAAGGCGGGCCTGCAGGGCTTCACCAAGACCCTCGCCATCGAGCTGGGCAAGTTCGGCGTCACCGCCAACGCGATCGCCCCGGGCTTCATCCAGACCGAGATGACGATGGCCACCGCCGAGCGCATGGGCATCCCCTTCGACGACTTCATCAAGGGCGCCGCCTCGCAGATCCCGGTGGCCCGCGTCGGCCAGCCCGAGGACATCGCGCACCTGGTGTCGTTCTTCGTCAGCGAGGGCGCCGGCTTTGTCTCGGGTCAGGTCGTGTACGCCGCGGGTGGCCCGAAGGCCTGACGGCCACCACGCACGGACCCACGGGGCCCGGCCGGGAGCGATCCCGGCCGGGCCCCGTCGCGTCGTCGAGCGGCGGCCGTGTCCCGCCCGGGCCCGCGGCGCCGGCGCTCACGCGGCCGGCGCCGCGGGCCCGGGGCGGGCCGTGCCGGGGAGCGCGGTCCGGGGCTCGGCCAGCCGGGTCACCACGGGACCAGCGACGGCGAGCACCAGCACGTACGCGGTGGTCAGGGGACCCAGCTCGGTCAGTCCGGCCGCCACGGCCAGGCCGGCGATGACCACGGAGAACTCGCCGCGGGCGATCAACGCCGTCCCCGCTCGCCAGCGGCCCGGAGCGGCGACACCGTCCCGGCGGGCGGCGTACCAGCCCGTTCCCACCTTGGTCGCCGCGGTCACGACGGCGAGGAGCAGCGCCGCCGGCAGGACCGGGAGGACGTCGGCGGGGTCGGTGCCCAGCCCGAAGGCGACGAAGAAGGTGGCCGCGAACAGGTCGCGCAGCGGGGTGAGGATCCGCCGCACCCGTTCGGCGAAGGGTGCGGGCAGGGCCAGCCCGACCAGGAAGGCGCCGACCGCGGCCGAGACGCCCAGCGCCTGCGCCGCGCCGGCGACCAGCAGGGTCAACCCGACCAGCCGCAGGAGCACCTGCTCGTCGTCCGGGGAGGTGAGCAACCGCCCCAGGTGCCGGCCGTGGCGCCGGGCGGCGGCCAGGACGAGGACCACGGTCCCGGCGGCCAGGGCGAGTCCGCCGGCGGCCGCGGCCGGGCCGCCCCCGGCCAGCGCCACGGCCAGCAGGGGCAGCACCAGCGCCATGGCGAGGTCCTCGAGCACCAGGACCGAGAGCACGGCCGGTGTCTCCCGGTTGGCCAGCCGGCCGAGGTCGGCGAGCAGCCGGGCCACGATGCCGGACGACGAGATGTAGGTGATGCCCCCGAGGGCGAGCGCGCCCTGCCAGGGCAGGCCGAGCGCCAGGCCGGCCACGATGCCCGGCGGCGCGTTGAGCAGCAGGTCCACCAGGCCGGAGCGGCCGTGGTGGCGCAGCGAGGTGAACAGCTCGTCGGGTGAGAACTCGAGACCGAGGGCGAGCAGCAGCAGCACGACGCCGATCTCGGCCGCGGCCTCGATGAACGGCGTGGCCGTGGTCAGGGGCGCGAGCCCGCCGTCGCCCACCGCGAGCGCGGCCACGAGGACGAACGGGATGGGGGAGAGGTCCAGGCGCCGGGCGAGCAGGCCGAGCAGCGCGAGCCCCAGGAAGAGCAGCCCCAGCTCGACCAGCAGCGCCTCGGTGCCGTGCACGTCGGGGGCCTAGGCCGCGCCGTCCAGCCGCGCGCCGAGCTGGGTGAGCCCGGCGTCGGAGCCGATGGCGACCAGCACGTCCCCGGCGTGCAGCACCTCCGCCGGGCCGGGGGAGGGGACGACGTCGTGCTCGCGCACCACGGCCACGATCGAGCACCCGGTCAGGGTGCGGGCGCGGGTCTCGCCGAGCGGGCGCCCGTCGAAGGGTGACCCGGCGTGCACGAGGAAGCGGGCGGACCGGAGCCCCGGCACCTCCCGCGAGAGGTCCACGAACCGCTGGGTCAGCCGCGGCGCTCCCAGGAGCTCGGCCAGGACGCCGGTCTCCTCGGCGTCGAGGCGGAACACGGCGCGGGCGCGGTCCGGGTCGCGCCGGTCGAACACGGCCACCTCCGCGCCGCCCTCGCGCTGGACGACGACGGCCAGGCGGTCGCCGGCGCGGGTCGTGAGCCCGTAACGCACGCCGACGCCGGGCAGCATGGTCTCGTCCAGATCCACCACGCGGGCATCGTGGCAGAGCGTCGCGGGTCCGGCCGCACGGTGACCCCGGCCGCACGGTGGCCGGGGTCACCGGCGGCCGGCCCGGGCGGCGGGCAGAGCGACCCGCCGGCCGGCGTTGTACCGGGCGTGACCGACCGTCTCCGCCTCGCCGTCCTCGGTGACTCGATCGCGTACGGCACCGGTGCCGCGCGGGTCGAGGACGGCCTCGGCCCGCGGCTGGCGCAGGTGCTGCGCAGCGCGGGCATCGAGACCGACCTGTCCGTGCTGGCCGTGCCCGGCGCCGCCTCCCGCGACCTCGCCGCGCAGGTGCGCCGGGCCGCGCCGCTGGACGCCGACCTCGCCGTCGTGGTGATCGGCGCCAACGACCTGGCCCGGTTCCTCCCCGTCGAGCAGGCGGTCGCCGCGCTCGGCTCCGCCGTCGACGGGCTGCGCGCCGCGGGCACCGACGTCGTCGTCGTGCCGGCGCCGGACATGTCCAGCGTGCCGTTCGTGCCGCCGGCGTTCCGGCCGGTCGTGCAGGCCGCCTGCGCGGTGCTGCAGCAGCGGCAGGCGGAGGCGGCGCAGGCGCGCGGCGCCGTCGTCGCGGCGGTGTCCGCCGAGGTGGGCCGGGCGTTCAGCACCGACCCGGCGCTGTTCTCCGCCGACCGGTTCCACCCCTCCTCGGCCGGCTACGCGCGGATCGCGGCGGCGCTGGCCCCGACGGTGCTGGCCGCCGCCCGCGCCCGCCGGGACCGCCGCGCCGCCTGAGCTCACGCGGCCCGGGTCGCCTCCGCGGTCGCCCGGCGCAGGCCCTCGAGGTCGAGGTCCGGGCCGTAGCCGGGGGTGCCGGGCTCGATCCGCCAGCTCTCGGACAGCGGGCCCAGGTCGAGCACGTCGAAACCGACCTCGTCGATGAGCGAGGCGACGACCTCCTTCGCCGAGGCGTCGTCCCCGGCGACGGCGAGCGCCCGCCGGTGCGGCGTGCCGCTCGGCGTCCGCCGCGCGGTGATCTGCGCGGCCTGGATGTGGTTGAACGCCTTGACCACCCGGGAGGTGGGGAGGTGGTCCTGCAGCAGCTGCGAGCTGGTGGTGGTCCCCTGGTCGAGGGCGGCGACGTGCCCGTCGCGCTCCGGGTAGTAGTTGTTGGTGTCGATGACCACCTTCCCGGCCAGCGGCTCCACCGGGATGTCGGGCAGGGCCTTGAGCGGCACGGTGACGACGACCAGGTCGCCGGCGGCGCCGGCCTCGGCGGCGGTCGCGGCACGCACGGAGCCGCGGCGGGAGGGCCGGTCCCCGAGGGCGTCGACGAGGCCGGCGAGGGTCTCCGGGCCGCGCGAGTTGGAGAGGACGACGTCGTGGCCGAGGTCGGTGGCCGCCTGCGCGAGCGCCGTGCCGATGTGGCCGGCGCCGATGATGCCGAGAGTGGTCATGCCTGCCGCCAACGCGCCGGCCGGCGGCCCATTCCCTACGCCTCCCGTGCCCGGTCCAGCGCGTCGGCGAGCAGCTCGGCCAGGTGCCGGCCGGGGCGGTCGGCGAGCTGGTCCAGCTGCGTGCGGCAGGAGAACCCGTCGGCCAGCACGACGGCGTCCGGCCCGGCCGCGCGGACGGCGGGCAGCAGCTGCTGCTCCGCGATCGCCACCGACACCTCGTGGTGGCCGCGCTCGACGCCCCAGTTGCCGGCCAGCCCGCAGCAGCCGCCGAGCCGGGTGACCGTCGCACCGGCCCGGCGCAGCAGCCGCTCGTCGGCCGCCCAGCCCATCACCGCGTGGTGGTGGCAGTGCGGCTGCGCGACCACCTCGACGCCGGCCAGCGACGGCGGCGCCCACCCCTCGGTGGCGGTGAGCAGCTCGGCCAGCGTCCGGGTGGCCGCGGCGACCCGCCCCGCGGCCGGGTCGTCCAGCAGCTCCACGGCGTCGCTGCGCAGCGCCGCGGTGCACGAGGGCTCCACGCCGACGATCGGGATGCCGGCGTCGGCCAGCGGCGCGAGCCGGCGCACCGTGTCGCCGAGGATGCGCTTGGCGGTGTCCAGCTGCCCCGTGGTGATCCAGGTCAGCCCGCAGCAGGTGTCGTCGCCGGGCACCTGCACCGAGTAGCCGGCGGCCTCGAGCACCCGGACGGCGGCGTGCGCGGCCTCCGGCGCGAAGTGGTCGGTGAACGAGTCCACCCACAGCGCCACCGGCGCGCCGCCGCCGGGCCGCGGGGTGAACGACTGCCGGAAGGTGCGCGGCGCGAACGACGGCAGCGACCGCCGCTGGTCCACGCCGGCGCCCCACCTGGCCAGCCGCCCGCCGAGCCGGTTGCGCAGCACGGCGTTGACCAGCCGCGGCGCCCGCGCGGCCAGGTCGGACCACATGGGCAGCCTGCCCAGCGTGTAGTGCGCCAGCGGCCGGAGGCGGCGCCGGTAGGACTGGTGCAGCACCTCGGACTTGTAGCTGGCCATGTCCACGCCGGTCGGGCAGTCCCGCGAGCAGCCCTTGCACGACAGGCACAGGTCGAGCGCGGCGTGCACCTCCGGTGAGCGCCAGTCCCGCACCGGCCCGCCGGGCGCGAGCATCTCCTGCAGCACCCGGGCGCGGCCGCGGGTGGAGTCCTTCTCCTCGCGGGTGGCCGGGAACGACGGGCACATGACGGCGACGCCGGACGGGTCGGCCCGGCACTTGCCGACGCCGGTGCAGCGGTGCACCGCGTTGGACAGGTCGCCGCCGTCGTGCCGGTAGGCCAGCGCCAGGGTGGGCGGGCCGGTGCGGAGCAGCCGGGGCGCGGCGGCCACCCGGACGTCGTCGTCCAGTCGGGCCGGGCGCACCAGCACGCCGGGGTTGAGCACGTCGTCGGGGTCGAACAGCGCCTTGACCTGCGCGAAGAGGTCCAGCGCGGCGGGGGAGTACATGGTCGGCAGCAGCTCGCTGCGGGCCCGGCCGTCGCCGTGCTCGCCCGACACCGACCCGCCGTAGCGGGCGACCAGCCGGGCGGCGTCCTCGACGAAGGAGCGGTAGGCGGCGCGGCCGCGGTCGGGCTCGCGCCCGAACGGGAAGTCGATGCGCACGTGCACGCAGCCGTCGCCGAAGTGTCCGTACGGCACGCCCTGCAGCCCGTGCTGCTCCAGCAGCGCGTCGAACTCGCGCAGGTAGGCGCCGAGGGACTCCACCGGCACGGCGGCGTCCTCCCAGCCGGCGTGCGCGGGGCGGCCGTCGGAGGTGCGCGCGGCCAGGCCGGCGCCGTCCTCGCGGATCCGCCAGATCGCCGCGGCGTGCGCGACGTCGGTGACCACCAGGGAGTCCAGCGCGCCGGCGTCGGCGACGACGCCCGCGCCCTTCGCCTCCACCTCCGCGACGGTGTCACCGGTGACCTCGACGATCAGCCAGCCCGCGCCGCGCGGCAGGTCGGGGACGACGGCGGCCGGCACGTCGCGCAGCCGCTGCACGATCCGCTCGTCCAGGCCCTCGACGGCGGTCGGCCCGTGCCGGAGCAGGCCCGGTGTGGCGTCGGCGGCCTCGGCCATCGACGGGTAGCCGAGCACCACCAGCCCGCGGTACGGGGCGTCGGCGACCAGCCGCACGGTCGCGCCGAGGACGACGGCCAGCGTCCCCTCGCTGCCCACCAGCGCCCGGGTGACGTCGAAGCCGTGCTCGGGCAGCAGGTGCTCCAGCGAGTAGCCCGACACCTGCCGGCCGAAGCGGCCGAGCTCGGTGCGGATGGTGGCCAGCTCGCGGCCGACCAGGGCGCGCAGGTCCTCGACCACCCCGCTGCCCGTGCCGTCCACGGCCGCCCCGGAGGTCAGCCGCAGCCGCTGCCCGGTCCCGGTGACGACGTCGAGGCCGACGACGTTGTCCGACGTCCGGCCGTAGCCCAGCGCGCGGGAGCCGCAGGCGTTGTTGCCGATCATCCCGCCGACGGTGCAGCGGTTGGCCGTGCTCGGGTCCGGCCCGAAGCGCAGCCCGTGCGGGCGGGCGGCCAGTTGCAGCCGGGCCTGGACGACGCCGGGGTCGATCACCGCGGTGCGCGCCTCGGCGTCCACCACGTGCACCCGGTCCAGGTACCGGCTGGTGTCGACGACGACCCCGGTGCCCACCGCGTTGCCGGCGATCGAGGTGCCCGCGCCGCGCATGGTCAGCGGCACGCCGAGCGTCCGGCAGACCTCGAGGGCGGCCACGACCTCGTCGGCGTCGCGCGGGCGGACGACGGCGCGCGGCAGCACGCGGTACAGCGAGCCGTCGGAGGAGTACAGCGCCCGGGCCAGGCCCGAGTCGTCGACGTCGCCGATCCCGGCCCGGCGGAGCGCGGCGGTGACCTCGGCGGTGTCGGAGGGGGTGTCGGCGAGTGCGCTGCTCACCCCACCAGTGTCCCCGGTGCCGCCGCGGGGGCGGACGGCACCGGGGGAGGAGGGTCAGTCCCCGGTCGGCGGCTCGTCCTCGCCGGACTCCTCGGCGGCGTCGGCCTCCTCCTTGGTGTGGTGCACCGCGCCGTCGGCGTGCTCCGGCGGGCCGTAGACCGTGTACAGGACCAGCGGGTTCGGCCCCGTGTTGAGGAAGTTGTGCTTCGTCCCGGCCGGGACGACGACCAGGTCGCCCTGCGCCACCTTCTTCGTGGCCCCGCCGACCTTCGCCTCACCGACGCCGCTGACGAAGGTGAGAATCTGGTCGATGTCCTCGTGGACCTCCTCGCCGATCTCCCCGCCCGGCGGGATGGTCATGACGACCAGCTGCGTGTTCTCCCCGGTCCACAGGACCCGGCGGAAGTCGGGGCTCTCCTCGGCGACGGTCGCGATGGTGAAGTGGATGACGGACGCCATGGACGGCGCTCCTCCCTGTCTCGCGGCACCCGGACGGTGCTCCTCGGACCAGCCTTGCCCCCCAGCCGCGCGCGCCATGCCTCGCCGCCCGACGGGGTGGCGTCGCTCCACCGACCCCTGCTAGCGTCGCCACATCCCGGTTGGAATGTCCAACCGACGAGCCTGCTGGGGGCGCGCGTGTCCCGATCGGTCGAGTCCCGTCCCGTCCCCGCGGCCGCCGACGGCGCCCCGGTCGCCGCGCTGCAGCGGCGGACGCTCGCCGTCGTCGCGGTCAGCACCCTCGTCGTCCTCGCCGCCTTCGTCACCCCGCTGGCCACCGCCGTGGCCACCGCGGCCGACCTGGGCACCGGCGCGGGCGGGCAGGCGTGGCTGCTGGCCGCGATGAGCGTCGGGCTGGCCGCGGCGCTGCTGGTCACCGGCGCGGCCGCCGACGACCTCGGCCGCCGCCGGGTGTTCACCGCGGGACTCGTGCTGCTGGCCGCCGGCGCCGCGCTCTCGGCCGCCGCGGGGTCCACCGGGGTCTTCGTCGCCGGCCGGCTGGTCGAGGGCGTCGGCGGCGCGGCCGTCCTGGCCTGCTCGCTCGGGCTGATCGCCCAGGTGTTCCCGCTCGGCCCGGCGCGGGCGCGCGCGGCGGCGGTGTGGGGCGCCAGCCTGGGCGCGGGCACCGGCGTGGGCGGGCTGGCCGCGGTGGTCCTCGACGGCGACACCGGCTGGCGGGCCACGCACGTCGCCACCGCCGTCGTCACGCTGCTGCTGGCGGTCGCCGCCCGGCTGCTGCTGCCGGAGGCCGCACCCGGCCGCCGGCCGCGGGTCGACGTCGCCGGGCCGGTGCTGCTCGTCGCCGCGGTGTGCTGCCTGCTCGTCGGGCTGGTCGCCACCCGCACCGGCACCGGGACCGGGACCGTGGTCGCGCTGCTCGCCGGCGGCGCGGTGCTCGCCGTCGCGTTCGTGCTGGCCGAGTCCCGGGTGCGCGCGCCGATGGTCGACCTGGGCCTGTTCCGCGTCCGCGGCTTCCTGGCCGCGAGCGTCGGCGCGCTGGTCACCGGCGCGGCCACGGTCGGGCTGATGTCCTTCCTCGCCACCGTGCTGCAGCGGGCGCTGGGCGAGAGCCTGCTCGCGACGACGGTGCTCGTGCTCGTGTGGTCCGCGGTCGCGACGGCGACGTCGGTGGGGCTGCGCTGGCTGCCCGGCGTCGACGGGCGGGTGCTGCTGGCCGGCGGCCTGGCGGTGTCGGCCGCGGGACTGGCGGCGCTGGCCGTCCTCGACCCGGGCGACCGGGCCGCCGCGCTGCTGCCGGGCCTGCTGGTCCTCGGCGTCGGCTACGGCGCGGCCAACGCCGCGCTCGGCCGCGAGGCGGTGGCGCACGTGCCGCCGGAGCGGGCCGGCATGGGCAGCGGCGCCAACAACACCGCCCGCTACCTGGGCGCCGCCGTCGGCGTCACGCTGGTCGTCCTGCTGGTGACCGCGGGCGCGCCCACCGGCACCGCGGCCGGGCTGCTCGCCGGGTGGGACGCGGCCGCGCTCGCCGGCGCCGGGGTCAGCGCGGCCGGGGCGCTGGCGGTCCTGGCGCTGCGGCCGGCGCGCCGCTGACCCGGCGGGCTCAGCGGCGGGCGACGAGCCCGACCAGCACCTCGGTGGCGACGTCGGTGTCCTCGGCCAGGGAGCCGGCCTCGCCGCGCTCGACCCGGGCGAGCATCAGCTCGTTGAGCCCGCCGACCGCGGCGACGACGAGCGCGCGGTCCACCGCCCGCACCTCGTCGGGAAACCGCTCGGCCATCTCGGCGGCGACCCCGCGGATCAGCTCCACGTAACGGTCGATGACCTGCCGCCGCAGGGTGAGCGCGTGCCGGCCGGCGGCCTGCACCTCGACCAGCGCCGCCCAGGCCACCTCCGGGTTGGCGGCGAGCACCTCCAGGTAGGCCCGCACGGCCGACCGCAGCCGGTCGCGCCAGGCCAGCCCCTCGGCGGCCGCCCGGTCCTGCGCGGCGCGCACGGTGGCGAGCACCTTGTCGGTGGCGCGGGTGTAGAGCTCGAGGAGGCAGTGCTCCTTGTCGCGGAAGTGCGCGTAGACGACGGTCTTGGACACCCGTCCCTCGCGGGCGATGTCGGAGACCGTCGTCGCGCGGTAGCCCTTCTCGGCCATGCAGGTGGCCAGCGCGAGGAGGATGCGCACCCGGCGGTTGGCGTCGTCCTCGGTCAGGTCCTCGGGGGAGACCAGCGCGGCGGCCACCCCGCCGATCGTAGGGCCGGGCAGCCCCCGTCCGGGGTGCGCTCGGGCGCGCCGTGAGGCGACTCACCGGAGATCCGGGAACAGACGGTCCGCCGCAGCTGTCGTCCTCCCCGTGACGCCCGCGACCGCCGCCCGCACCCCGCTGCGCGCCTACGCCGTCTGGCTCACCGCGCTCGCCGCCTACGTCGTCGCCGTCTTCCACCGCGCCTCGCTCGGCGTGGCCGGGGTGGAGGCGCAGGAGCGGTTCTCCGCCGGGGCGTCCGCGGTCTCGCTGTTCCTGGTGCTGCAGCTGGCGGTCTACGCCGGGCTGCAGGTGCCGGTCGGGGTGGCGCTGGACCGCTTCGGCTCGCGCCGGCTGATCGTCGCGGGCGGGGTCACCATGGCCCTCGGCCAGCTGGTGCTGGCGCTGGCCACCGACGTCCCCACCGCCGTCGCGGCCCGCGTGCTGGTCGGCGCCGGCGACGCGATGACGTTCATCAGCGTGCTGCGGGTGATCGGCTTCTGGTTCCCCGGCCGCACGGTCCCGCTGGTCACCCAGCTCACCGGCATCCTCGGCCAGCTCGGGCAGGTCGTCGCCGCCTACCCGCTGGTCGCGCTGCTGCACACGGCCGGCTGGCGCAGCACCTTCCTCGGCGCGGCGGCGGTCGGCGTGCTGGTCGTCGTCCTGGTGCTCGCCACGCTGCGCGACGCCCCGCCCGGCGTCGAGCCCGCCACCCCGGCGGGGCTGGCCGAGGTGCGCCGCAACCTGGCGCTCACCTGGCAGGAGTCCGGCACCCGGATCGGCCTCTACACCCACCTGGTCACCCAGTTCTCCGGCACGGTCTTCGCGCTGCTGTGGGGCTATCCCTTCCTCGTCGTCGGGCAGGGGCTGTCCCCGGCGACGGCGGCCGGGCTGCTCACGCTGCTGGTCGTCGTCGGCATGGGGGTCGGGCCGCTGCTCGGCCGGCTGTGCGGGCGCTGGCCGCTGCGCCGCTCGGTGCTGGTCCTCGGCATCCTCGCCGTCACCGCCGCCACCTGGACCGTCGTCCTGCTGTGGCCCGGCCGCGCGCCGCTGTGGCTGCTCGTGCTGCTGGTCGTCGTGCTCGGCACCAACGGCCCCGGCTCGATGATCGGCTTCGACTTCGCGCGCACCTGGAACCCGGCCGAGCGGCAGGGCAGCGCCAGCGGCGTGGTCAACGTCGGCGGCTTCGTCGCCTCGCTGCTGACCGTCCTGGCGATCGGCGCGGTGCTCGACGTCCTCACGCCCGGCGCCTCGACCGCCTACGACCTCGACGCCTTCCGCGCCGCGTTCGCCGTCCAGTACCTGTTCTGGGCGATCGGCCTGGTCGGCGTGCTGCGCCACCGCCGGGCGCTGCGGGCGCGGCTGGCCCGTGACGGCGTCGTCCTCGCCCCGCTGGTGACGGCGGTCGGCGCCCGGCTGCGCGGCGGGTCCGCCTACCGCTGACCCCGGCCGCGGGGGCGCCGCCCCGGCCGCCCGTGCGCCAGGATCGGGCGGCGTGGAGGCCACCCGCCCCGACGCCGCCGGCGCCGAGGCCTACGACCCGGCGGCCTGGCACGACCTCGCGGTGGCGGCCGTCGGCGCCACCGCGGCGCTGGCCGGGCTGCTGTTCGTCGCGGTCTCCATCAACCTCGGCCGGATCCTCGCCTTCCCGACGCTGCCCCGCCGGGCCGCGGCCACGCTGGTGCTGCTGGTGGCGCTGCTCGCCGCGGGCGTGTTCGTCCTCGTCCCCGGCCAGCCGGTGCCCGCCCTCGCCGCCGAGCTCGCCGGCACCGGTGTCCTGCTCGCCGCCGGCGGCGCGGCGGAGCTGGTGCGGGTCCCGGCGGAGGCGGACGCCCCGCGGGCCCGCCGCGTCCTCGCGGCGGGCCTGGTGCTGCTGCCCGCCGGCGCGCTGCTGGCGGCGGCGCTGTCGCTGGTCCTCGGGGCCGGCGGCGGGCTCTACTGGCTGGTGGGGGCGCTGGTCGGC
Source organism: Geodermatophilus sp. SYSU D00867 (assembly GCF_054050315.1). NCBI lineage: Bacteria > Bacillati > Actinomycetota > Actinomycetes > Geodermatophilales > Geodermatophilaceae > Geodermatophilus > Geodermatophilus sp. SYSU D00867. The sequence continues at coordinate 125,672 of NZ_JBJGZC010000006.1, forward strand.
GGGATCGCGGCGTCCTGTCTGAACGCCTGGGTGCTGCTGGTGGAGATCCAGCGCTGACCTCGCGGCCGCCCTGCGGCTGCGGGCAGGATCGCCCGCATGGACGTCGTGGTCGGGCTGGACAGCGGGACCACGGCGACCAAGGCGGTCACCGCCGGCACCGACGGGCGGGTGCGCGACCTGGTGAGCGTCGGCTACCCGCTGTCGGTGCCCGCCCCCGGCCGCGCCGAGCTCGACGCCCACCGGCTCGCCGACGCCGCCGTCGAGGCGCTGGCCGCCGTCAGCCGGGCCGCCCGCGAGCGCGGCGACCGGGTGGTCGGGATCTGCCTGTCCGCGGCCATGCACGGCCTGGTCCCCATGGACGACGACGGCCGCCCGCTGGGTCCCGTGGTCACCTGGGCCGACGACCGCGCGGCGGGCTTCGCCGAGGCCCTGCGCGCCGACGGCCGCGCCGGCGGGCTGCACGCCCGCACCGGGACGCCGGTGCACCCCATGTCCCCGCTGCTCAAGCTCGCCTGGATGCGCGCCGAGGAGCCCGGCCGGCTGGACGCGGTGCCGCGCTGGGGCGGGGTCAAGGAACTCGTCGTCTCCGCGCTGCGCGGCGGCCCGCAGGTCCTCGACCGCTCCTGCGCCTCGGCCACCGGCCTCTACGGCATCCGCACCGGTACCTGGGACGCCGAGGCGCTGGACGTGGCCGGTATCCGCCCCGGGCAGCTCGGCGAGGTCCTGCCCACGACGACGGTGCTCGAGGGCCTGCGCCCGGAGGTCGCCGCGGCCGCCGGCCTGCCCGCGGACACGCCGCTGGTCCTCGGCGCCTCCGACGGGGTGCTGGCCAACCTCGGCATCGGCGCGGTCCGCCCCGAGGTCGCCGCCGTGTCGCTGGGCACCAGCGGCGCGATGCGCGTCGTCGTCCCGGCGCCGACCGTGGACCCGGCGCACCGGCTGTTCTGCTACGCGCTCACCGACGACCACTGGGTGGTCGGCGGCGCGGTCAACAACGGCGGCTCGGTGGTGCGCTGGGCCGCCCAGGCGCTCGCCGATGGGGAGGGGGTCACGGGGGAGGACGCCGACGCCCTCGACGCCCGGCTGCTCGAGGAGGCCGCCGCGGTGCCCCCCGGCAGCGCCGGGCTGCTGTGCCTGCCCTACCTGCTGGGGGAGCGGGCGCCGTGGTGGCGGTCCGGGCTGCGCGGGGCGTACGTCGGGCTGCGCCGCGAGCACCGGCGCGGGCACCTGGTGCGCGCCGCCGTGGAGGGGGTGTGCCAGCAGCTGGCGCTGGTCCGCGACGCGTTCTCGGCCACCGGCCTGCCCGTGACCGAGGTGCGGGCCACCGGCGGCGCGGTCGCCTCGCCGCTGTGGGTGGCCACGCTGGCCGCGGCCCTGGACCTGCCGGTGCGGGTCGCCGACTCCCCGGAGGGGACGGGCCTGGGCGCCTGCCTGCTCGGCCTGCACGCGCTCGGCATGCTGCCCGACCTCGACGCCGCCACCGCGCTGGTCGGCGTCTCCGACCCGGTCGGACCCGACCCGGTCGCCGCGGACCTCCACCGGCGGACCCGCCCGCTGGTCGAGCGGTCCACCCGCGCGCTCGAGGACGTGCTGCGCACCCTCGACGCCCTCGACGACACCCCGCGCTGAGACGGCGGGCCGCGCCGGGCCGCGGACGGCCGCGTTCGGGGCCACGATGTCAGCCCAGACCGCAGGGGCGCGGAGGGAGAGTGCGATGAGGGGTGCGGCGCGGGCCGCGGTGGCCGGACTCGGGGCGCTGGCGGCGGTGGCCGCCCGGGACCTGGCGCAGCGGGAGCACACCCTGCTGCGCAACTTCCCGGTGATCGGCCACGCCCGCTACCTGCTGGAGTCGATCGGCCCGGAGCTGCGGCAGTACCTGGTCGCCGGCAACAACGAGGAGCGGCCGTTCACCCGCGACCAGCGGCGCTGGGTGTACGCCTCGGCCAAGGGCGAGAACAACTACTTCGGGTTCGGCACCGACAACGACCTCGAGTACACGGCCGGCTACCCGGTCATCAACCACCGCACCTTCGGCCGCGCCGTCCCGCCGTCGCACCCGCACTCGGCGGCCGACGTCGCGATCCCGTCGGCGAAGGTGCTCGGCGGCCCGCGCGGGCGGGCCAGGGCGTTCCGGCCGTCGTCGGTGGTCAACGTGTCGGCGATGAGCTTCGGCTCGCTGTCCGGGGCCGCGGTCGAGGCGCTCAACCGCGGCGCGGCGCTGGCCGGGTGTCTGCACAACACCGGCGAGGGCGGGCTGTCGGTGCACCACCGGCACGGCGGCGAGCTGGTGTTCCAGATCGGCACCGCCTACTTCGGCTGCCGCGACGAGGCCGGCCGGTTCGACCTCCAGCGGCTGAAGGACCTCGTCGAGTCCGCTCCCGTCCGGGCACTGGAGGTCAAGCTCAGCCAGGGCGCCAAGCCGGGCCTGGGCGGCGTGCTGCCGGCGGCCAAGGTGACCGCCGAGATCGCCGCCGCGCGCGGGGTGCCCGAGGGCGTGGACTGCGTCAGCCCGTCCCGGCACGCGGAGTTCACCGACGTCGACAGCCTGCTCGACTGGGTGGAGCTGCTCGCGGCCGAGACCGGCCTGCCGGTGGGGATCAAGTCCGCGGTCGGCGACCTGGCCTTCTGGGACGAGCTGACCCGGCTCATGGCCGACACCGGCCGCGGCGTCGACTTCGTGACCGTCGACGGCGGCGAGGGGGGCACCGGCGCCGCGCCGCTGATCTTCACCGACTCGGTGTCGCTGCCCTTCCAGCTCGGCTTCGCCCGCGTGTACAGCACCTTCGCCCGCCGCGGGCTGGCCGAGCAGGTCACCTTCGTCGGCGCCGGCAAGCTGGGCCTGCCCGACAACGCGGTGGTGGCCTTCGCGCTGGGCTGCGACATGGTCAACGTGGCCCGCGAGGCGATGCTCGCCATCGGCTGCATCCAGGCGCAGAAGTGCCACACCGACACCTGCCCGACCGGCGTCGCCACCCAGAACGCGTGGCTGGCGCACGGCCTGGACCCGGCGCTGAAGTCGGTGCGGCTGGCCAACTACGTGGCCACCCTGCGCCGGGACCTGCTCAAGGTGGCCGAGGCGTGCGGCGTCGAGCACCCGGGGCTGATCGACACCGGCTCGGTGGAGGTGCTCACCGGCCGGACGGCGTCGCGGCCGCTGTCGGAGGTCTACGGCTACGAGCCCGGCTGGGGCCTGCCCTCGGCCGCGGACCGGGCGGAGGTCGTCCGGATCATGACGGCGGAGGCCCCGCAGGGCGGGTCCGCGGCGCCGTCGGAGGACGCCGCCCGCTGAGCCCACCCGCGGTCACCACCCAGGGGCCGCCCGTGGCGACGCGCTACCGGTGGGGTCGAAGGTCCCGCCGGTCCGTCCGGGCCCGTCACTAGCGTCGCCCGCTCCCGAGTGGTCCCGACTTCCCCGCGGAGGCCAAGATGGCGGCCTACCTGTACCGGTGCCCGGCGTGCGGCCCGTGGGAGGTGCGGCGGCCCATCGGCACCGCGCAGGCCGAGGAGCCGTGCCCCTCGTGCGGCGACACCGGCCGGCGCGTCTACACCGCCCCGCTGCTGGCGCGCACCCCGGCGCCGCTGGCCGCGGCGCGGTCGCGCGAGGAGGCCAGCGCCGACGCGCCCGCCGTGACGACGGCCGTGCCGCCCGCCCCCCGCCGCCCGGTGCGGCGCGACCCCCGGTGGAGCGCCCTGCCCCGGCCCTGACCGGCCCGCGCGGCGGCCCCGGGCCGGGCCGCCGTCGCCTCCCCGGCTCCCCGCGCGGAGCCGCCACGAACGGCCCGCGGACGCGGGTCGGCCCTCCCGTCAACGGAGATCGGAGTGTGGGGGACATGCCAGACGTCGTCTTCACCGTCGACCAGGCCAAGTCCATGCGGGACCAGGCCGTCCCGGGGCACAACCGCTGGCACCCGGACGTACCCGTCGCCACGATGGTCCGGCCCGGGCAGGACATCCGGGTGGAGTGCCGGGAGTGGACAGACGGCCAGATCGGCAACAACGACTCGGCCAACGACGTCCGCGACGTCGACCTGACCCGGGCGCACATGCTCAGCGGCCCGATCGGCGTCGAGGGGGCCGAGCCCGGCGACCTGCTGGTCGTCGACATCCTCGACCTCGGCCCGGTGCAGGCGCCGCAGGAGTACGGCGAGGCCCCCGGACAGGGCTGGGGCTACACCGGCATCTTCGCCAAGGCCAACGGCGGCGGCTTCCTGACCGACTACTTCCCGGACGCCTACAAGGCCATCTGGGACTTCCACGGCCAGGTGGCGACCTCCCGGCACATCCCGGGCGTCCGCTACACCGGCCTGACCCACCCGGGGCTGTTCGGCACCGCCCCGTCGGCCGACCTGCTCGCCCGGTGGAACCGGCGGGAGAAGGCCCTGGCCGACACCGACCCCGACCGCGTGCCCGCCCTGGCGCTGCTCCCGATCGAGGACCAGACGCTGGCTGGGCAGGCCGACGGTGACGTGGCTGCGGCGATCGCCCGGGACGGCGCACGTACGGTGCCGGCGCGGGAGAACGGCGGCAACCACGACATCAAGAACTTCTCCCGCGGTTCCCGCGTCTTCTACCCGGTGCACGTGCAGGACGCGAAGCTGTCCGGCGGCGACCTGCACTTCAGCCAGGGCGACGGCGAGATCACGTTCTGCGGCGCCATCGAGATGGGCGGGTTCATCGACTTCCACATCGACCTGATCAAGGGCGGCATGGAGACCTACGGGGTGACCACCAACCCGGTGTTCATCCCGGGCAACGTCGAGCCCCGCTACTCGGAGTTCCTGACCTTCATCGGGATCTCGGTCGAGCACGAGGAGGACCGCAACCTCTACCTGGACGCCACGCAGGCCTACCGCAACGCCTGCCTCAACGCCGTCCGGTACCTGCAGAAGTTCGGCTACTCCGGCGAGCAGGCCTACCTGCTGCTCGGGTCGGCGCCGATCGAGGGCCGCGTCAGCGGGGTCGTCGACATCCCGAACGCCTGCTGCTCGCTGTACCTGCCGACGGCGATCTTCGACTTCGACGTGAAGCCGTCGGCGTCGGGGCCGGTCCGAGCCGACCGCGGGCAGTGCGCCGTCACGTCCTGACCGCCCGACGGGTCCCGGCGCACGCCGGGACCCGCCCGCCCGGGCCGGGCGCCGCCCTCAGGCGGCGTCCGGCTCGGGGAACGGCTGGGGGAGGGGCCGGCGGACGGAGGGCCGGGCGGTCACCACGACCGGCCCGCCGCAGTTCCAGCAGGTCGGGTCGTCGTCACCGTCCTCCGCCACGTCCTGCCCGCCGACCTCGCACGGCGCGCACGTCCACACCACCTCGACCCGGAGTTGCACGGATCGCTCCTCACACGAGCACTGCACGGCTCCCGGATGTTCGAGGCCGGGGAGACGGGTACCCGGCGCGCCGTCCGTCCAACCGGGACCGGGGGTCACCGACCGTGGCGGGACGCCGGGGAGGGAGGCGGCAGGTGACCGACGAGGTCCCGCGGATCGAGCGACACGAGGCGGCCGACCGCGCCGGCAAGGCCGCGCTGCGGGCGGCGCACGACCTCACCGAGGGGCTGTCGTCCGACGACGACGTGCCCGAGCCAGTCGTCGTCCGCCGGGGCGGTCCGCACCGCTCCGTCGGCGGGCTGGCCGACCTCATCGACAGCGCCCTGCAGGAGAACGAGGCCCTGCAGGAGGACGAGGGCCTGCAGGAGGACGAGGCCCTCGAGGAGGACGAGGCCGTCCGGGAGAACGAACGGGAGTCCGGGGAGCCGGGCTCCTGACCGCCGGCGCGACCGCCGCCGGCACCAGCCACGGGGGACGTCCGCACCGTCGCGGGACCCGAGGAGATGACCGCACATGGGAGCCGTGGGACTGCTGTACGTGGGAGCCGTCCTGGTCGTCAACGGCCTGATGCTGCTGGGGCTGGTGGACGCCCGCGCCGCCGCCCCGCTCAACCTGTTCGTCGGGGCGCTGCAGGTGGTGACGCCGACCGTCCTGCTCGTCACGGCCGACGGGGACACGGCCACGATCCTGGCCGCGTCGGGCCTCTACCTGTTCGGCTTCACGTACCTGTACGTGGGGATCAACCTGCTCGCCGGCCTCGACGGCACGGGGCTGGGCTGGTTCTCGGCGTTCGTGGCGGCGTGCGCGCTGGTGTACGCCGGGCTGAACTTCTTCTACGTCGAGCCGCGGGACCCGGGCTTCGGCGTCATCTGGCTGTACTGGGCGGTGCTCTGGGCGCTGTTCTTCGTCGTCCTGGGGCTGAAGCGGGAGGAGTTCACCCGCTACACGGGCGCGATCGCCGTCGTCGCCGGGCTGCTCACCGCCGCCCTGCCCGCGTTCCTGCTGCTCACCGGCTCCTGGGCCGACTACACCGGCACGTGGGCGGTCATCCTGGCCATCGTCCTGGCGGCCAGCCTGGTGCTGGCGTACCCGCGGCTGCGGGGCCGCCCGCAGCCGGCCGTCCCGCCGGCCGCGCCGGTGCCGGCCGGGCCGCCGGCCGCGCCGGAGGGCGTGCCGGTCGCCCGGCAGGCCCCCGAGCGCGACACGGCGCGGCCCGCCGACCCGCGCGGCGGCGGGTCGTCCCAGGCGCCGGTCCAGGACCGGTCCTAGGCGGTGCCCCGGAGGAGGTCCTCGAAGGAGGGGACGTCGGTGAACGGGTCGGCCGGGCGGGCCGCCGCCGGCCGGCCCGTGACGACGTCGGCCAGCTCGCCGGCCGCGCGGGTGATCCGCGCGGCCAGCTCCTGGCCGGCGCCGTCCCCGCCGGCCCAGTCCTCGCTCGCCGCGAAGACCGCCGTCGGCACGGTCACCGCGCGCAGGTAGCTGAACAGCGGCCGCACGGCGTGCTCGAGCACCAGCGAGTGCCGGGCGGTGCCGGCGGTCGCCGCGAGCAGCACCGGCGTGCCGGTGAGCGCGTCCTTGTCCAGCACGTCGACGAAGGACTTGAACAGGCCGCTGTAGGAGGCGGTGAACACCGGCGTGACCGCGATGACCGCGTCCGCGCCGGTCACCGTCGCGACCGCCGCGCGCAGCGCGGCGTTGGGGAAGCCGGTGACGAGCGCGTCCGCGACGTCGCGGGCGTGCTCGCGCAGCTCGACGACCTCGACGGTGGCGTCCTCGCCGCGCTCGCGCAGCGCGGCGACGGTCGCCGCCGCGAGCCGGTCGGCCAGCAGCCGGGTCGACGACGGGACGCCGAGCCCCGCGCTGACGACGGCCAGGGTGCGGGTGGTCATCGGACGGACACCTCCTCGCGGGCGTCGTCGGCACGGCCGGTGACGTCGTCACCCGCGGCGTACACCGTGGAGTCCTGCGCGCCGCCGCGCGCCGCCACCCGGGCGGCGTGGGTCGGGGCGTCGGGCACGTGCGCCGGCTTGAGCGCGGCGAACTCGCGGCGCAGCACCGGCACGACCTCCTCGCCGAGCAGGTCCAGCTGCTCGAGCACGGTCTTCAGCGGCAGGCCGGCGTGGTCGATCAGGAACAGCTGCCGCTGGTAGTCGCCGACGTAGTCGCGGAAGCCGAGGGTGCGCTCGACGACCTGCTGCGGGCTGCCCACCGTCAGCGGCGTCTCCCGGGAGAAGTCCTCGAGCGAGGGCCCGTGCCCGTAGACCGGCGCGTTGTCGAAGTAGGGCCGGAACTCGGCGACGGCGTCCTGGCTGTTCCTCCGCATGAACACCTGCCCGCCGAGGCCGACGATCGCCTGGTCGGCGGCGCCGTGGCCGTGGTGCTCGAACCGGGACCGGTAGAACTCCACCATCCGCTGGGTGTGCTCCTTCGGCCAGAAGATGTGGTTGTGGAAGAAGCCGTCGCCGTAGTAGGCGGCCTGCTCGGCGATCTGCGGCGAGCGGATCGAGCCGTGCCACACGAACGGCGGGACGCCGTCCAGCGGCCGCGGGGTGGAGGTGAAGCCCTGCAGCGGGGTGCGGAACCGGCCCTGCCAGTCCACGACCTCCTCGTCCCACAGCCGGCGCAGCAGCGCGTAGTTCTCCACCGCCAGCGGGATGCCGTTGCGGATGTCCTGACCGAACCACGGGTAGACCGGGCCGGTGTTGCCGCGGCCCATCATCAGGTCGACGCGGCCGTCCGCGAGGTGCTGCAGCATCGCGTAGTCCTCGGCGATCTTCACCGGGTCGTTGGTGGTGATCAGCGTGGTCGACGTCGACAGCTGCAGCCGGGAGGTCTGCGCCGCGACGTAGGCCAGCGTGGTCGTGGGGGAGGACGAGAAGAACGGCGGGTTGTGGTGCTCACCGAGCGCGAAGACGTCGAGGCCCACCTCCTCGGCCTTCTTCGCGATGGTGACGACGGCCTTGATCCGCTCCGCCTCGCTCGGCGTCCGCCCCGTCGTCGGGTCGGTCGTGACGTCGCTGACCGTGAAGACCCCGAACTGCATCTCGTGCTCCATGTGGTTGAGAGTGCAACTACTGTACCCGGCCCAACGACCTGCCCCCGCCGGGCATTCCCGGCGCCTCCGTGACCGTACTGAGACCTCTCGACCGCGCTCGGTGACCGGCCCGGCACGTCCGGGCGCGACCGGTCCGGACGCCCCGCGCGCGTCCGTGTCGACCCGTCCGGCCGCACCCGACGGGTGGAACTCTGTGATCACCCCCGACCGGCGCGCCGGTGGGGGGCCGGATCGGACGGCGCACCGAGGGGGAACCGGGATGTCGCTGCGGGGACGGGGAGCTGCTCCCGACGGGACCGGGGACGGCACCGCGGAGCCGCCTCCGGGACGTGGGCTCGACGGCCTGCTGGGCACCGGGCCGGTGTTCACCGGGGCGGTCCGCGGCTACGACCGCGTGCAGGTGGACGACTACGTCGCCTGGGCCGAGACCGAGCTGCTGGTCCTGCGCCGGGAGAACGAGCACCTGCTCAGCCGCTACGCCGCCGCGTCGGCCGAGCTGCAGAACGCCCGCCGGCGGCTGGCCCAGCTGGTCCGCGAGCGGCAGAGCCTGCCCGGCCCCGAGGACGCGGCCGCGATCGTGCGGCGGGCCGAGGAGGAGGCCGCCGCGCTGACGGCCGCCGCCGAGGAGGAGGCCGGGCGGATCCGCGCCGAGGCGCTCGCCGAGGCGCAGGCCCGGCTGTCCGGGGTGGCCGAGATGCGCGAGGCGGTGCTCGCCGCCCGCGAGCAGACCCGCAGCGAGGCCGCCGCCGTCCTCGAGGCCGCGCGCCGCGAGGCGGCCCGGCTGGAGGAGGCGGCCGCCGCGGAGCGCGAGCGGCGGGACCGCGAGGCCGCCGCGGCACGGGCGCGGGCCGACGCCGAGGCGCTCGAGCGCCGGCACGCCGTCGAGGCCGAGCTCGAGCCCCTGCGCGACGAGCGCGACCGGGCGCGCGACTGGCTGCGCCTGCTGACCGGGCAGCTGGACGAGGCGCTCGCCGTCGTCACCGGCGTCGTGCCCGACGACGTCCCCGCCCTCGGCGACAAGCGGGGGCTGGCCCGACTGGAGGAGTCCGCCGGTGGACTCCGGGCGGAGTCGCGTCCGGCGTCGTCCGGGACGGACGTGTCCGACGTGACACCGCTGCACGGGCCCGGCCGGCCCGAGGTGGCCGCGGCCTCCTGACCAGCGGCGACGCGGGGGCGGGTTCCGGGACGAGGGGGTCCGCCCCACCCGTCACGGCCGCACCTCCGGCCCCGGCGGTTGTCACGAACCGGTAACGACCGTACGGTGGCTGACGTCCGGCTGGTCGTCAGGTCCCCGTCCTGGGGAGCCCGGCCGGACGCCGCCGAGTCGTGTCCGCGCCCGTGGACGCGAGCCGGGGACCCACCGCAGTACTGGGGTGAATCGCGCCCGCCGAGCTCCGGCCCGGCGCGCGTAGGGCTCCTTCCCGCCCGAACCCGTCAGCTAACTCGGTAGGCGGCTCACGGAAGAAACGGAGAGTCCCCGCATGCCCCGCCTCCGGGCCGAAGCGGCCCGCAGGTGCAGCTGCCCGCGCGCACACCGCGCTCCCGCGTCCGCCTGACGCCGGCCGCCCCTGCCCTGCCGCTCCCTGCGACGACGTCGCCGGGGACCCCGTAGTCCGCGACACCCGTAGCCCCGCGCCGCACGCGCATGCCCGAGGTCCGCCTCCGGGCCCGCTGCCGCGCGCACTCTCCCTCGGAGCCCTCACCCCCTCATGTCCCGCCACGTCCCGAACACGCCTGCCGACGCCCCCGCGACCGTCGAGCTCGCCACCGCCGACACCCCCGACACCGCCGCCGAGACCACGGCCGGCACCGCCACCCGCGAGCTGCCCGCGGTCGCGGACGCCGCCGAGGCCCCCGCCCGCCGGCGCCTGTTCCGCCGCGGCGGCCCGCCGCTGGGCCCGCGCCGCCCGGCCCTCCTGCTCGGCGCCGCCGCCGCCGGCGCGCTGATCGTCGGCGTCGTCTCCACCAGCGGCCCCGCCGCCTCCGCCGGTACCGACACCGCCGGCACCGCGGTCAGCGTCGCCGACGAGCTGGGCATCCCCGAGCAGCAGGCCGCGACCGCCCCCGACCTGACGTCGCTGGCCGACATCGCCGCCTCGCGCGCCGAGCGCAGCGCGCAGGAGGCCGGTGCCGCCCACGCACAGCTCGCCGCCGAGCAGGCCGAGCGCGACCGCCAGGCCGCCGAGGCCGAGGCCGCCCGCGTCGCCGCCGAGCAGGAGGCCGCCCGCGTCGCCGCGGAGCAGGAGGCCGCCCGCCAGGCCGCCGAGGCGCAGGCCGCCGCCGAGGCCGCGGCCGCGCAGCAGGCCGCCGAGGAGCAGGCCGCCGAGGAGGCCGCCGAGGAGGCCGCGCCCGCCGCGCCCTCCGGCTCCTTCAAGGACTACGCGCTGAGCAAGGTCGGCAGCGGCGAGCAGTTCTCCTGCCTGGAGAAGCTGTGGGGCAAGGAGAGCGGCTGGAACCCCAACGCCCAGAACCCCACCAGCACCGCCTACGGCATCCCGCAGTTCCTGGACTCCACCTGGGCCAGCACCGGGATCGCCAAGACCTCCGACGGCTACCGCCAGATCGACGCCGGCCTGATCTACATCGAGGAGCGCTACGGCTCGCCGTGCGACGCCTGGGCGCACAGCCAGGCCACCGGCTGGTACTGATCGACACGTGATCCATCGAGGGCCGGCCACCCGGGTGGTGCCCGCGGGGTTCGTCCGCGCGCACACCCAGGTGCGCCGGCCCTCGCTCGTCCCCGAGGTGCGGCTGCACGTCGCCGACGACGTCGTCGCCCTGTGGGAGGCGATGGAGACCGCGGCCGGCGGGGCGGGCGAGGAGCCGCCGTTCTGGGCCGCCGCCTGGCCCGGCGGGCAGGCGCTGGCCCGCCACCTGCTCGACGAGCCCGCCACCGTCGCCGGCCGCACGGTGCTCGACCTCGGGTCGGGCAGCGGCCTGGTGGCCGTCGCCGCCGTCCTCGCCGGTGCCCGGTGGGTGCTGGCCAGCGACGTCGACCCGTTCTCCCGGACGGCGGTCGGCGTCAACGCCGGCCTCAACGGCGTCGCGGGCATCAGCGTCACCGGCGACGTGCTGGACCGCGAGCCGCCCGCCGTCGACGTCGTCGTCGCCGGGGACGTCTGCTACGACCGGGAGATGACCGGGCGGGTGCTGCCCTTCCTCGACCGGGCGCGGGCCCGCGGCTGCGAGGTACTCGTCGGCGACCCCGGCCGCCCGTACCTCCCGCACGAGCGGCTGGAGTCGGCCGCGGTGTACGAGGTCCCCGAGACGGAGGGGCCCGGGCTGCGCCGGACGACGGTGTGGCGGCTGCCCTGAGCGCCGCCGGATACGGTCGCCGCGTGCGCCCCTACGCCTTCACCGGTACCGCCGTCGTCACCGGGGCGGCCAGCGGCATCGGCGCCGCGCTCGCCCCGCGGCTGGCCGCCCGCGGCAACGACCTCGTGCTGCTCGACCGCGACGCCGAGCGGCTCGAGGGCGTCGCGGCGGCGGTGCGCGCGGCCTCCCCGGGCCGGTCGGTGGCCACCGTCGTCGCCGACCTCGCCGACGCCGGGCAGCTGCGCGCGGCCGCCGACCGGGTCGTCGCGGACCACCCGGGGACGACGCTGCTGGTCAACAACGCCGGCGTCGCGCTGGGCGGGCGGTTCGACCAGGTGACCCTCGAGGAGTTCGAGTGGGTCGTGGACGTCAACTTCCGCGCCACCGTCCGGCTCACCCACGCGCTGCTGCCGACGCTCCAGGCGCACCCCGGGTCGCACCTGGTGAACGTCTCCAGCCTGTTCGGGCTCATGGCGCCGGCCGGGCAGGCGGCGTACGCGTCGAGCAAGTTCGCCGTCCGCGGGTTCACCGAGGCGCTGCGGCACGAGCTGGCCGAGGACGGCGTCGGCGTGACCAGCGTGCACCCCGGTGGCATCGCGACCCGCATCGCCGAGACCGCCCGTGTCGCCAGTGGCGCGGACCCGGCGGAGGCCGAGCGGGGCAAGCGGGAGTTCGCCAGGCTGCTGCGGTACCCGGCCGGCCGCGCCGCGCAGCGGATCGTCGACGCGGTGGAGCGGCGCCGGCCGCGGCTGCTCATCGGCGCCAGCGCCGTCGTCCCGGACGTCCTGGTGCGCCTGGCGCCCGGCTCGTACGGGAGGGTGCTCGCCGCCGCCACCCGCCTGGCCGCCCTGCGCCGGGCCTGACCGCGCAGGGGCGCCGGTGGCCGTCCACGTCGGCACGTCGGGCTGGAGCTACGACCACTGGGAGGACGTCCTGTACCCGCCGGGGACGCCGTCCCGCGACCGGCTGGCCCACTACGTCCGCCGGTTCGGCACCGTCGAGCTCAACGCCAGCTTCTACCGCTGGCCGCGCACCGCGACCTTCGCCGGGTGGCGGCAGCGCCTGCCCGAGGGCTTCCGGCTGTCGGTCAAGGCCCCGCGCGGGCTGACCCACGCCAAGCGGCTGTACGCCCCGGAGGCCTGGGTCGAGCGGATGACCGCGGCCTGGCACGAGCTGGGGCCCCGGCGGGCGGTGCTGCTGGTCCAGCTGCACCCGGCCGCCGCCCGCGACGACGCCCGGCTCGACCACTTCCTCGGCCTGCTGCCGGACTGGATGCGGGTGGCCGTGGAGTTCCGGCACCCCAGCTGGCACGACGACGGCGTGTTCGCGCTGCTCGAGCGGCACGGCGCCGCCTACTGTGTGATGAGCGGCGCCGGCCTGCCGTGCGTGCTGCGCGCGACGGCGCCGTTCGTCTACGTCCGGCTGCACGGGCCCGACGCCGCGCACCTGTACGCCGGCTCCTACCCCGACGCCGACCTGCGCTGGTGGGCCGACCGGATCGGCGAGTGGGCCGGGCAGGGGCGCGACGTCTACGCGTACTTCAACAACGACGGGTACGGCCACGCGGTCCGGAACGCGGAGACCCTGCGCGCGCTGACCGGCGGCTGAGGTCCGCAGCCGCGAGACTGGGTCCGGTTCCCGCCCACCGGGGCGGGCGGGCCGGGGGAGGTGCGCGTGAGCGAGTCCGAGGACAGGCCCCGCGACGGCGGGCTGGTGGCGCGGTCGGTCGAGGAGTTCGTGGCGCAGCTGCGCGGCTTCACCGACCGGGCCACCCGGCTGGCCGCCGGCGCCGTCCCGTCGGGGCTGTCGCTGCCGCGGCTGCCCTCGCCGCCCGGGGCGATGTCGGCGGCGCAGGTGCGGTCGATCGCGTCGTCGGTGCGGGCGCAGCGGCAGCTCGTCGAGGGTCTGGTGGGCCAGTTGCAGGCCTTCGACGAGCAGCTGGCGGTCTTCGAGCGGATCCTCGAGCCGCTCGTCGAGTGGAGCGGCACCTGGGCGCGGCTGGAGGAGTCCTTCGCCGACGTCCTCCGCCGCTCCCCGTCGGACCGGCCGGCCGACCGGCCCACCGGCCAGGAACCGCCGCCCGCTCAGTCCTCGTAGCAGGCGGTCAGCGCGGCCACCACCAGCGGCACGTCGAGCGCGGAGGCGAGCTCGCGGCAGGAGTGCATGGCCAGCATCGGCGCGCCGACGTCGACGGTCGCCACGCCCAGCCGGGTGGCGGTCAGCGGGCCGATCGTCGAGCCGCAGGGCAGGTCGGCGCGGGAGACGAAGTACTGCACCGGCACGCCCGCCTCGGCGCACCGCTCGGCGAACCAGCCGCTGCCGGCCGCGTCGGTGGCGTAGGCCTGGTTGGCGTTCACCTTCAGCACCGGGCCGCCGCCGAGCTGCGGGGTGTGGGCGGGCTCGTGCCGGTCGTACCGGGTCGGGTGGACGGCGTGCGCCGTGTCCGCCGAGACCAGCCGGGACCGCGCGAGCGTCCGGGGCAGCGCCTGCGGGTCCGCGGGGTCGGTGACGGCGACCAGCCGGCGGACGACGTCCTCCAGGAAGCTGCCGCGCGCCCCCGACATCGAGCCGCTGCCCACCTCCTCGTGGTCGTTGGCGACCAGCACCTGGGTGCGCTCGCCGGGTGCCGCGCCGACCAGCGCCGTCACGCCGGCGTGGCAGCTGGCCAGGTTGTCCAGCCGCGGCGCCGCGACCCACGTGCCGTCCGCGCCGGCGGGGGCCGCGGGCTGGGTGTCGGCCAGCACCAGGTCGTGCCCGACGACGTCGCCCGGCGATCCCCCGACGGCCGCGGCGAGCGCCTCGGTGAGCCCGGGCTCGGTGTCCAGGTCCCGCGACCAGACGGGGACCAGGTGCCGCTGCGGGTCCAGCGTCAGCCCCTCGCGCACGCTCCGGTCGAGGTGGACGGCCAGCGACGGCAGCCGCAGCGGGGCGCCGTCGAGCCGGACCAGCGCGGTGCGGCCGCCGCGCAGCACCACCCGCCCGGCGACGGTCAGCTCCCGGTCCAGCCAGGTGTGCCACAACCCGCCGCCGTACGGCTCGACGCCGACCAGCCGGTAGCCGGCCTGCCGGACGTCGGACCGCGGCCGGACCCGGAAGGTGGGGGAGTCGGTGTGCGCGCCGACCAGCCGCATGCCGGCCTCGGCGAGCGGGGCGCTGCCCAGCCGGAACGCGACGAGGCTGCCCTGCCGCACCACGAAGTGCGCCCCGCCGGGGGCGAGCCGCCACGCGTCGGCCTCGGCCAGCTCGGTGAACCCGGCGGCGGTCAGCCGGCGGGTGAGCTCGGCCACGGCGTGGAACGGGGAGGGGGCGGCGTCGACGAGACCGCGCAGGTCGTCGCCGAGGGAGAGGTCCGGCACGCCTGCGATCCTGCCCCACGGGCCGGGCGCCCCGACCCCCGCCCGTGAATGGTCATGCGCGGACGTGCATAATCTCTCTCGTGTCCAAGGTGCTCACGTCCCTGCCCGTCGGCGAACGCGTCGGGATCGCCTTCTCCGGTGGTCTCGACACCTCCGTGGCGGTCGCCTGGATGCGCGACCGGGGCGCGGTCCCCTGCACCTACACCGCGGACATCGGCCAGTACGACGAGCCCGACATCGCCTCGGTGCCCGGCCGGGCCACCGCCTACGGCGCGGAGATCGCCCGGCTGGTCGACTGCCGCGAGGCGCTGGTCGAGGAGGGCCTGGCGGCCCTGACCTGCGGGGCGTTCCACATCCGCTCCGGCGGGCGCAGCTACTTCAACACCACCCCGCTCGGCCGCGCGGTCACCGGCACGCTGCTGGTGCGCGCCATGCTCGAGGACGACGTCCAGATCTGGGGCGACGGCTCGACGTTCAAGGGCAACGACATCGAGCGGTTCTACCGGTACGGCCTGCTGGCCAACCCCTCGCTGCGGATCTACAAGCCGTGGCTGGACGCCCGGTTCGTCGAGGAGCTGGGCGGCCGCAAGGAGATGTCGGAGTGGCTGACCGCGCACGGCCTGCCCTACCGGGACAGCGCGGAGAAGGCCTACTCCACCGACGCCAACATCTGGGGTGCCACCCACGAGGCCAAGCGGCTGGAGCACCTCGACGCGAGCATCGAGATCGTCGAGCCGATCATGGGCGTCCGGTTCTGGGACCCCGCCGTCGAGATCGAGACCGAGGACGTGACGATCGGCTTCGCCAACGGGCGGCCGGTCTCGGTCAACGGCAAGGAGTACGCCTCCGCCGTCGACCTCGTGCTCGAGGTGAACGCGATCGGCGGCCGGCACGGGCTGGGCATGTCCGACCAGATCGAGAACCGGGTCATCGAGGCCAAGAGCCGCGGCATCTACGAGGCGCCGGGCATGGCGCTGCTGCACGCCGCGTACGAGCGGCTGGTCAACGCCATCCACAACGAGGACACCCTCGCCACCTACCACACCGAGGGCCGGCGGCTGGGCCGGCTCATGTACGAGGGCCGGTGGCTGGACCCCCAGGCGCTCATGCTGCGGGAGTCGCTGCAGCGGTGGGTCGGCATGGCCGTCACCGGCGAGGTCACGCTGCGGCTGCGGCGCGGGGAGGACTGGTCGGTCGTCGACACCACCGGCCCGGCCTTCAGCTACCACCCGGACAAGCTGTCGATGGAGCGCACCGAGGACCCCGCCTTCGGCCCCACGGACCGGATCGGCCAGCTGACCATGCGCAACCTCGACATCGCCGACTCCCGCGCCAAGCTCGAGCAGTACGCGCGGCTCGGCATGGTCGGCGGCGGGGCCGAGCCCGCCGTCATCGGCGCCGCGCAGGCGGCCGCCACCGGGCTGATCGACCGGATGACCGAGGGCGGCGCGCAGGCGATCGCCGGCCGCACCGCCCCGGTCGACGACGAGGCGCTCGACCGCGCCGCGATGGAGTCCGGCACCGACTAGGGA
This sequence comes from Geodermatophilus sp. SYSU D00867, assembly GCF_054050315.1. Taxonomy (NCBI): domain Bacteria; kingdom Bacillati; phylum Actinomycetota; class Actinomycetes; order Geodermatophilales; family Geodermatophilaceae; genus Geodermatophilus; species Geodermatophilus sp. SYSU D00867. The sequence goes on from NZ_JBJGZC010000006.1 coordinate 142,254, forward strand.
GGGACCCCGTCCTCCTCGCCCCTCGCAGGCTCGGGGCGAGCCTCTGGACGGGGCCGTCCCCGCACGCCGCTCACACGTTCGCGTCTCGACCCAGGGGGCGGAGGTCCACCCGGAGCGGGTGGTCGGCGGGGACCTCGACGAGCACGATCGCCACGCCGTCGGGGTCCTCGACCGTCGCCTCCAGCAGGCCCCACGGCATGCGCCCGGGCTCCGCGACGACGGGGACGCCGGCCCCGGCCAGCCGCGCCACCTCGGCGGCCAGGTCGCGCACCTGCACCCACAGCGCCAGCCCGCGCGGGCGCTGGTCGGCCCGGCCGGACACCTCGAGCAGGCCGTTGCCGAGGAAGAACACCAGCCCGCGGTGCCCGGGCGGGCCGAACTCGCGGTGCACGGCCAGCCCGAGGACGTCGCGGTAGAACGCCTGCGAGCGCTCGGGGTCGGTGGGCCGCAGGAGCACGCGGCTGCTCAGCACGTCCATGCCCGCGGCATACCCTCGGCCGGTGACCCCTCCCGCCCCGCCGGCGGCCGCCCCCGCCGACCGGCGGCGGGACCTGGCCGCCGACTGCTCGTCCTGCGCCGGGCTGTGCTGCGTGCTGCCCGCCTTCGCCGCCTCGGCCGACTTCGCCATCGACAAGCCGGCCGGCCGGGCCTGCCTCCACCTCACCGCCGACGCCCGCTGCGGCATCCACGCCGACCTGCGGCAGCGCGGCTTCCCCGGCTGCACGGTCTTCGACTGCTTCGGCGCCGGCCAGCGGCTGGTGCAGGCCGCCGCCGTCGAGCACCCGGCCGCCGACCCCGGCGTCGCGGCGGCGTTCCCCGTCCTGCGGCAGCTGCACGAGCTGCTCTGGTATCTCACCGAGGCGGCCGCGCTGCCGCTGCCGGCCGGTCTGCACGGGGAGGTCACCGCGGCGCTCGGGCGCACGGAGCGGCTGGCCGCGGGCCCACCGGCCGAGCTGGCAGCGGTCGACGCCGGAGCGGTCCGCGGGGAGGCGGGGGAGCTGCTGGGCCGGGTCAGCGCCGCCGTCCGCACCGGCGGGCGGGACCGGCGCAACGCCGACCTGGTCGGCGCCGACCTGCGACGGACCGACCTGCGCCGGGTGAGCCTGCGCGGCGCCTACCTGATCGGCGCGGACCTGCGCGGGGCCGACCTCACCGGCACCGACCTGCTCGGCGCGGACCTGCGCGCGGCCGACCTGCGCGGCGCCGACCTCAGCGGTGCGCTGTTCCTCACCCGCCCGCAGGTGGCCGCCGCCCGCGGCGACGCCGGCACCCGGCTGCCCGCCGTCCTCGGGCGCCCGCCGCACTGGACGGCGGCCGCGGCGACCGTCAGCCCGCCGCGTCCGCGTCGTCGGGGCGGTCGTCGGGGCGCTCGTCGGGGCGGCCGCGGCGGCGCAGCAGGCCGGTGACGCCGGCGACCCGTGACTGCGCCTGACGCAGCGTCGCGATCATCGGCATCAGGTCCTCGTCGATGGTGCGGATGATGTCCGGCACCGCATCCACCGCGGGGTCGTCGAGCACCCGCCCGACCCGCTCCAGCCCCGGCTTGAGTGCCCGCACCGGCTCCTCGAGCTCGCCGACCAGCCCCTCCAGCCGCTCGGCGGTGCGTTGCGCCGACGAGATGGCCGACGTCGCCGTCGAGGTCGCGGCGATGAGCTCTCGGACAGCGGCGTTGAGGTCGGTCAGGGTCCGCGGCAGCTGGGCCAGCGCCTCGGTCTGCGTCTGCAGGAGCGTGAGCAGCTCCGTGAGGCCGGGGATCTTCGGCATGCCGAGGCGGAAGGGGTCCACGTCGTCCACCGTCGCGCCCGGGCCGACCACGCCGCAACTCAGCCCGGCAGCACCTCGCGCCAGCGCCGTCCGGCCGCGCGGCCGTCACGGACGTCGGCCAGCCCGCGCAGCGCGTCGAGGTCGGCCAGGACGTGCGGGGGCAGCGTCCCGGTGAGCACCCCGACGGTGCCCACCGACGACGCCAGCACCGACGGCTGCGGCGGCGGCATCCCGTTGGGTCGCACGAACGTGACCTTCCACCGCTGCCCGGCCGCCGACAGCCTCAGCCCGCCGCCGAACCACCACCACGGCCACGAGACGTCGGTGACCGCGTCGAGCGGCACGTCGAACACCGGGGTGTCGCCGACGAACGCCAGCCCCCGCCCGTCGGTGGCCAGGAAGCCCGGCACGTTGCGCAGCCCGCCGATCAGCCAGGCCGGGCTGACGAGCACGTTCACAGCGCCCGCAGGATGTCCTCGACGCGCTCGCGCGCGTCGCCGAACAGCATCCGGGTGTTCTCGCGGAAGAACAGCGGGTTCTGGACACCGGCGTAGCCGGTGCTCATCGACCGCTTGAACACGACGACGTGCTCGGCCTCCCACACGTGCAGCACCGGCATGCCGGCGATGGGGGAGCCCGGGTCCTCGGCCGCGGCCGGGTTCACGGTGTCGTTGGCGCCGATGACCAGCACGACCGACGTCTTCGGGAAGTCGTCGTTGATCTCGTCCATCTCCAGGACGACGTCGTAGGGCACCTTCGCCTCGGCCAGCAGCACGTTCATGTGCCCGGGCAGCCGCCCGGCGACCGGGTGGATGCCGAAGCGCACCGGCACGCCCTTGTCCGACAGGGTGCGGGTGAGGTCGGCGACGGCGTTCTGCGCGTGCGCGACCGCCATGCCGTAGCCGGGGGTGATGACGACGCTGTCGGCGTCGCGCAGCAGCTGCGCGACCTCCTCGGCGGTGGTCTCGGTGTGCTCGCCCTCGACCGTGCCGGTCCCGGTGGTGCTGCCCTCGTTGCCGAAGCCGCCGGCGATGACGGAGATGAAGGAGCGGTTCATCGCCTGGCACATGATGTAGGAGAGGTAGGCACCCGAGGAGCCGACCAGCGCGCCGGTGATGATGAGCAGGTCGTTGTCGAGCAGGAAGCCCGACGCCGCCGCCGCCCAGCCGGAGTAGCTGTTGAGCATCGAGACGACGACCGGCATGTCGCCGCCGCCGATCGAGGCGACCAGGTGCCAGCCCAGCGCCAGCGCCAGCACGGTGACCGCGGCGAGCACGCCCAGGCCGGGCGAGACGACGAAGACGACGGTCAGGACGGCGAACGCCGCGAGCGCGCCCAGGTTCAGCGCGTTCTTGCCCGGCAGCACCAGCGGGTTGCTCCTGATCCGCGCCGACAGCTTGAGGAACGCGACGATCGAGCCGGTGAAGGTGACCGCGCCGATGAAGACGCCGATCGCGACCTCGGCGGAGTGGATGCCGACCGGCAGGCCGAGCTCCTCGGCCTCGCCGGCCCCGCCTCCTGACGACCCGGCCCCCTCGACCGACAGGTAGCCGTTCCAGCCGACCAGCACCGCGGCCAGGCCGACGAAGCTGTGCAGCAGCGCGATGAGCTCGGGCATGCCGGTCATCTCGACGATGCGCGCCCGCCACAGGCCGATGGCCGCGCCGAGGGCCATGGCGACGGCGATCAGCCCGACGGCGAGCGCGTCGCCGTCGCGCCAGGCCAGCCCGACGGTGGCGACCAGGGCGACGGCCATGCCGGCGATGCCGTAGGCGTTGCCCGCCTTGGCGGTCTCGTGCCTCGACAGGCCGGCCAGGCTCAGGACGAACAGCAGGCCGGCGACGATGTAGGCCGCGGACGCGGCGCTGGTGGCGGTCATGGCGGTCAGGCCCTCCGGAACATGCCGAGCATGCGGCGGGTCACCGCGAAGCCGCCGAACACGTTGATGCTGGCCAGCAGGACGGCGAGGAACGCGAGCACGGTGACCACGGTGCTGACGTGGCCCAGCTGCAGCAGGGCGCCGACCACGATGATCCCGGAGATCGCGTTGGTGACGCTCATCAGCGGGGTGTGCAGCGCGTGGTGCACGTGCCCGATGACGTAGAAGCCGACGACGACGGCGAGGGCGAACACCGTCAGGTTGCCGATGAGCTGGTCGGGGGAGAAGGCGGCCAGCAGGAACAGCAGCGCGGCGGCCAGGCCCACCAGCGCGGCCCGCCGCTGGGGCGTCGGCGCCTTGCTCTCCGGTGGCGGCAGCGGCGCCGGTGGCGGCGCGGCGGCGGCCGGGGCGGCGGAGACCTGCACCGGCGGCGGGGGCCACAGCAGCTCGCCGTCGCGGGTCACGGTCATCGCCCGCTGCACGACGTCGTCCGTGTCCAGGACCAGCCGCCCGTCCTTGCCGGGGGTGAGCAGCGTGAGCAGGTTGACCAGGTTGGTGGCGAACAGCTGCGAGGCCTGCGCGGGCAGCCGGGCCGGCAGGTCGGTGTAGCCGATGATCGTGACGCCGTTCGGGGTCACCACCACCTCGTCGGGCACCGAGCCGGCGACGTTGCCGCCCTGCGCGGCGGCCATGTCCACGACGACCGACCCCGGCTTCATGCTCGCCACCATGTCCTCGGTGAGCAGCCGGGGTGCCGGGCGGCCGGGGATGAGCGCGGTGGTGATGACGACGTCGACGTCGCGGGCCTGCTCGGCGTACATGACGGCGGCCCGCGCGTTGAAGCTCTCCGACGTCACCGACGCGTAGCCGGTGCCGCTGCCGGCGGCCTGCTCCTCCTCGTCGGCCGGCACGCCGACGTACTCGCCGCCCAGCGAGCGCACCTGCTCGGCGACCTCGGGCCGGACGTCGGTGGCCCGCACGATCGCGCCCAGGCTGCTCGCCGCGCCGATGGCGGCGAGCCCCGCGACGCCGGCGCCGGCCACGAAGACCTTGGCCGGCGGCACCTTGCCCGCCGCGGTGACCTGCCCGGTGAAGAACCGGCCGAAGGCGTGCGCGGCCTCGACGACGGCCCGGTAGCCGGCGATGTTGGCCATCGAGGACAGCACGTCCAGCGACTGGGCGCGGGAGATGCGGGGGACGGCGTCCATCGCCAGGGCGGTGACGCCGCGGGCGGTCAGCGCGTCGAGCAGGTCGGGCGCCAGGGCCGGGGCCAGCAGGCTGACCAGCACCGCGTCCGGGCGCAGCCGGGCGACCTCGTCGAGGGTCGGGGCGTTGACGTGCAGGACGACGTCGGCGCCCCACGCCTCGGCGGCCGAGCCGATCCGCGCGCCGGCGGCGACGTAGGCCTCGTCGGGGCAGCTGGCCGCCTCCCCGGCGCCGGACTGGACGAGGACCTCGTGGCCGAGGGCGCACAGCCGGCCGACGCTCGCGGGGGTCGCGGCGACCCGCGTCTCGTTCCGCCGGGTCTCTGCGGGCACACCGATGAGCACGCGCACTCCAACGACAGCTCGGGCCGGCGTCGTTGCCGGCGGGCCTGGGTGGTGCTGCGGGGGAGGCGGGCTCTCGCCACCCCGGGGCTGCATGGTGACAGGCGCACCCGGCATCCCTCGCCCCCCGGGACCCGATCGTGACGCGGATCGCAGGCGGCCCGGACCCACCCCTCGGGGTGAGGGGACGGCGTCCCCGGCTGCAGTCCGGCCCCCTGGGTGCCGACGCAGCGGGGGTGTCCCCGTGCGGGGACACCGACCGTGCAGGCCGACGCAGTCGAGGAGGACGCCCGTGCCCGCCAGCCCGCCCGTCACGGGTCCGGCCGGTGCCGTGACCCCGGAGGTGGTGGCCGCGGTCTTCTCCGCGGCGGCGGGGGGCGAGGGGACCGCCCTGCTCGTGGCCGAGACCATCGGGGACGCGCCGCGGGTCACCTGGGCCAACGAGGGCGCCGTCCGGCTGCTCGGTCCCGCCCCGGAGGACCTCGCCGGGCGGCCGGTCACCGACCTGGTCCCCACGCTCGCCGCCGGCGAGCTCCCGCTGCTGCTGCGCCGCGAGCACACCTCCCGGCTGGCCCTGCCGGTCCGCACCGCGGACGGCGGCCTGACCGACGCGGTCGTGCGGGCGACCCCCGCGCCGGCCGGGGACGCGTGGACGCTGGCGATCACGCCCGGGGCCGGGAACGCCGACCGGGTGTCGCGCGCCGGCGCCGACGCCGCCGAGCGCCGCTTCGCCACCCTGAGCGAGCGCTCGCCGGTCCCGACGCTGCTGTCCGAGCAGGGCATGCGGCTGGCGCACGTCAACGACGCGTTCTGCCGGCTGGCCGGGCGGCCCGCCGAGGTCCTGCTGGGCACCGGGTGGACCGGCTGCGTGCACGAGGACGACCTGGGCGCCGTCGTGGAGGTCGTGGCCGCCGTCCTCGAGGGCGGGGACGGCGAGGTGCTGGCGCGCCTGGTGCGCCCCGACGGCACCGAGCGGACCACCGTGCTGCGCTTCGGGCACGTGTTCACCCCGGGCGCGGGCGCGGGCTTCCTCGGCACCGTCGAGGACGTCACCGACCGGATGGCGTTCGAGGCCCGGCTGGCGCACCAGGCCCAGCACGACCCGCTGACCGGCCTGCCCAACCGCACCCTGCTCGACCAGCACCTCGCCGGCCGGTTCACCGCCGGCGGCCGCGGCCTGGCCTGCCTGTTCCTGGACCTCGACGACTTCAAGGTGGTCAACGACTCCCTCGGCCACGAGGCCGGCGACGAGCTGCTGGTGGAGGTCGCCGGGCGGCTGCGCGCCACGGTCCGCCCCGGCGACCTGGTCGCCCGCTTCGGCGGGGACGAGTTCGTCGTCGTCTGCGAGGACGTCGACGAGGCGGACGCCGCCGCGCTGGCCGAGCGCATCGTCGCCGCGCTCGCGGTGCCGGTGCACCTGGCCGGCGTGCGGTTCCGGCCGCACTGCAGCGTCGGCGTCACCGTGCAGGCCCCCGAGCACGCCGACGCCGCGGACCTGGTCCGCGACTGCGACATCGCCATGTACCAGGCCAAGGCCGGCGGCAAGGGCCGGGTGCGGGTGCTGGACCGCGCCGGCCGCGCCGAGGCCCGCGACAAGCTGCGGCTGGTCGCCGACCTGCGGGACGCCATCGAGCAGCGGCGGATCGGCCTGCACTACCAGCCCATCGTCTCCGCCGCCGACGGCTCGCTGGAGGCCGTCGAGGCGCTGGCCCGCTGGGTGCACCCCGAGCGCGGCCCGATCAGTCCCGCGACGTTCGTGCCGCTGGCCGAGGAGAGCGGGCTGGTGGGCGCGCTCGGGCTGCTGGTCCTCGACGAGGCGTGCCGCCAGGTGGCCGAGTGGGACCGCACGCTCGGCGCGGCCGCGCCGCCCCAGGTCAACGTCAACGTCTCGGCGCTGCAGCTCGACGCCGGCCTGCCCGGCGAGGTGGTCGCCGCCCTGGACCGGCACGGCGTCGCCCCGGCCCGGCTGTCGATCGAGATCACCGAGTCCGCGCTCATGACCGACCCCGCCGCCGCCCGTGCGCTGCTGCAGCGGCTGCGCGACCTCGGGGTGGCGCTGGCGATCGACGACTTCGGCACCGGCTACTCGTCGCTGGCCTACCTGCGCCACCTGCCGGTCGACTGCCTCAAGGTGGACCGGTCCTTCGTGGCCGAGCTCGCCGACGGGCACGTCGAGATCGCCAGCGCCGTCATCGCGCTGGCCCGCAGCCTGGGGCTGTCCACCGTCGCCGAGGGCGTGGCCACCTCCGCCCAGGCCGTGGCGCTGCGCCAGCTCGGGGCCACCTACCTGCAGGGCTTCTCCCTGGCCGAGCCGATGGACGGCGCGGCCGTCGCCACCTGGGTGGGTGCCCGGTGACCGCGGTGCCCCTGTCCCGCCCCGCGGTGGACCTGGACCGGCTGCTCGCCGGCATCGACACCATGGCCGCGCAGCACCCGGTCGCCGCGCAGGTGGTCGCCGTCGCCAACACCGAGGACGCCAGCGCCCGCACCCTCGCCGACGTGCTCGCCGCCGACGTCGCCCTGGCCGGCCGGGTGATGAAGCTGGCCAACTCGGCCTACTTCGGCATGAGCGGGCGGGCGACGACGCTGCAGTTCGCCGTCACCGTCATCGGGTTCACCGCGGTCCGCACCATGGCGACGGTCGCGCTGACGTGCCTGGACGACGAGTCGCAGCTGCCCGACCGGTTCTGGGAGACCAGCACCGGCATCGCGCTGGCCGCCTCCGCACTGGCCCCGCGCTTCGGCAGCCGGCCGCAGGACGCCCTGTGCCTCGGGCTGCTCGCCCAGGTCGGCGTGGCGCTGCTGCACGCCGCCGACCAGGAGGGCTACCGCGAGCTGGCCGCCGGGCAGCGTCCCTTCGCCGCACGGCGGACCGCGGAGGTGTGCCGGTACGGCATCTCCGCGCTGCGGCTGTCCGCGGTGGCGCTGGAGCAGTGGGGTTTCCCGCCGGCGATGGTCGCGCCGCTGGCCGCCGTCGACGACCCCACCTCCGCCGAGGGCACGCTGCTGCGGGTCGCGTTCGAGCTCGGCGCCCGCCACGCCGACCCGGAGCACGTGCCGGTGCCGGTCGAGCGGCTCAGCGGCGGGCTGCTGCGCGAGGACGGCGTCGCGGCCGTGCTCGACCAGGTGCGCGCCGACGCCGAGGACCTGCGCCGCGCCATCGTCGGCGACTGACCGGGCGGCCCCTGCAGGGGCCGCCCGCTCAGCCCACCCGGTCGGCGACGTCGCGGAGCACCGCCGGCCAGTCGTCGGCGCCCTCCTCGCGGCCGAGCCGCACCACGACGACGTCGGTGGCCGGGTCGACGTAGACGTACTGGCCCTTGTTGCCGCGGGCGTAGAACCGCCCCTCGCGCTCGGTGTCGACCCACCACCAGTACTGGTAGTGCTCGGCGGGGTCGGCGGAGGTGTCCCGGGCGGTGGCCTCGGCGACCCACGCGGCGGGCACGACCTGCCGGTCGCCGGCGCGGCCCTCCTGGGCGAACAGCAGCCCGAACCGGGCCCAGTCCCGCGCGACGGCGTTGAACCCGCTCTCCATCTTGGGGAACCCGCTGGCCGTGCTGTCGGCGCTCCAGCTCGCGTCCGCCTCGGCGCCCATCGGGCCCCACAGCGCCTCGGCGGCGAAGTCCTCGACCGGCTCGCCGACGGCGCGCTCGAGCACCAGGCCCACGAGCAGCGGGTTGTAGTTGCAGTACAGCCACTCCCGCCCCGGCTCCTGCGCGACCTCGGCCGACAGGGCGAGCCGCCGCAGGTCGACGTCGTAGTAGGTGAGCGCGTCGTCGCTCCAGGGCAGGCCCTCCTCCTCGTAGGACAGGCCCGACGACATGGTCACCAGGTGCCGCAGCGTGATGGCGCCGAAGCGGGGGTCGCGGTCGAGCAGCTCGGGGACGTGGTCGGTGACCGGGTCGTCCAGGCCGCCGATCGCGCCGCGGTCGATCGCCAGCCCGACCAGCGTGGACAGCACCGACTTGGCCACCGAGAACGACGTCATCGGCGTCTCCCGCGTGCCGCCGGCGCCGTACCGCTCGAGCAGCACCTCGTTCCCGCGCAGCACGACGAAGCCCGTGGTCTGGGTGCGGTCCAGCAGCGCGGCGAGGTCCTCGGTGCCGCCGCCGGGGACGGTGACCTCGTCGAGGACGCCGGCGGGAAGGGAGCCGGCGGTCACCGGCAGCGGGGTGCCGCCGGCCGGGACCGGCAGCTCGGGGAACCGGAGCCGGTCGTCGACGTCGGCGTCCATCCACACGATCGCGCGGGCGATGCCGGAGGAGTCCAGGGACGCCCGCGCCCACACCTGCAGCCCGCCCGCCGCGACGGCCAGCCAGGCGAGGACGGCGACCAGGACGGCGGCGAGCCGCCCGCCACGGCGGCCGCGGGCGCGGCGCCGGACCAGCCGCGCCGCGGCCCAGGCGAGGACCGTCGCGAGCACGGCGGGGACCAGGAGCCAGGCGAGCACCCGCCGGACCCTAGGTGGTCGGCCGGCGGGAACGGCAGCGGCCGGCGCCCCCGCGGAGGGGACGCCGGCCGCCGGCTGCTGCTGCGGGGTGTCAGCCCGTGTACGGGGCGCCCAGCGGGTCGACCGTCGGGTAGGAGTCCACGGCCGACGCCAGCCGGTCGGCGGCCCAGTCGCCGTCGCCGAGCAGGTGGTCGATCGCGGTCAGCCGGCTGGTGTAGTGGCCGACCGAGTACTCCGCGGTGACGCCGATGCCACCGTGCAGCTGGATGGCCTCCTTGCCGACGTGCCGGCCGGCGCGGCTGGTCTGCAGCCGGGCGCGGTCGGCGGCGGTGACGACGTCGCCGCCGGTGTCGGCCACCATGCTCGCCCACAGCGCGGTGCTGCGGGCCAGCTCCAGGGACACGTACATGTCCGCCGCGCGGAAGGTCAGCGCCTGGAACCGGTTAAGCGTGACGCCGAACTGCTTGCGGGTCTTCAGGTACTCCGCGGTCGTCTTGAGCGCGGTGTCCATCGCCCCGACGGCCTCGGCGCTGTAGGCGATCCGGGCCAGGGCCTGCGCCCGCTCGACGTCGGCGGTGCGGTCCGCGGTGCCCTCGCCGAGCAGCTCGGCCGGGGTGCCGTCGAGGGTGACGTTGGCCGCGCGGGTGCCGTCGTGGGTGCGGTAGCCGGTGCGGGTCAGACCCTCGGCGTCGCCCCGGACGAGGAACAGCGCGGTGCCGCCCTCGGTCACGGCGCTGACGACGAGGACGTCGGCGCGGGCGCCGCCCGGCACCGGCTCCTTGACGCCGGTCAGCCGCCAGGTGCCGCCGTCCTGCGTGGCGGTCACGGCCGACGCCGCCGGGCTCCACCGGGTGCCGGGCTCGGCGTGCGCGAACGCGAGCACGCTGCCGCCCTCGGACAGCGGCCCGAGGACCGCCGCCCGCTGCTGCGCGGTGCCCACGGCGGCGACGAGGCCACCGGCCAGGACCACGGCCTCGACGAACGGCTCGGGCGCGAGCACCCGGCCGATCTCCTCGGCCACCAGGGCCACCTCGATCGGGCCGGCGCCCATGCCGCCGTCCTCCTCGGCGAAGGGCAGCCCGAGGACGCCCATCTCGGCCAGCTGCGCCCAGGTCTTCTCGTCGAAGCCGGGGTCGGTGGCGACCACCTGGCGGCGCCGCTCGCTGTCGCCGTAGGCGCGGCCCAGCAGGCCCGCGACGGCCTCGCGGAGGTCGTTCTGCTCGCTGTCGTACTGGAAGTCCACTGCTAGCTCACAGCCCCAGGATCGTGCCGGCGATGATGGTCCGCTGGACCTCGTTGGAGCCCCCGTAGATGGAGACCTTGCGGTAGTTCAGGTACTCCGGCGTGGCCACCCGGGCCCACTGGGGAACCTGCGAGCCGCCGTCGGCGAAGGACGCGACCGACAGCGGGCCGGCGATGTCGACCAGCAGCTCGGTGGCGGCCTGCTGCAGCTCCGAGCCGCGCAGCTTGAGCACCGAGGAGGCCGGGTGCGGCTTGCCGTCGGCGGAGTTGGCGACCACGCGCAGCGCGGTCAGCTCCAGGGCCAGCAGCTCGTTCTCCAGCTCGGCGATGCGCGCGGTGAGGCGCGGGTCCTGCGACAGCGGCCGGCCGGCGACGACGACCTCGCGGGCGTGCTCCTTGGCCTGCGCGATGAGCTTCTTGGTGGCGCCGACCCGGGCGATGCCCACGCGCTCGTTGCCGAGGAGGAACTTGGCGTAGTCCCAGCCGCGGTTCTCCTCGCCGATCAGGTTCTCGGCGGGCACGCGGACGTCCTCGAAGAAGACCTCGTTGACCTCGTGGCCGCCGTCGATCAGCTGGATCGGGCGGAGGGTCACGCCCGGGGTGTCCATCGGGAAGACCAGCATCGAGATGCCGCGCTGCTTCTTCTCCGCGGTCGGGTCGGTGCGGACCAGGCAGAAGATCCAGTCGGCGTGCTGGCCGAGGGTGGTCCACGTCTTCTGGCCGTTGACCACCCAGTCGTCGCCGTCGCGGACGGCGGTGGTGCGCAGCGAGGCGAGGTCGGAGCCGGCGTCGGGCTCCGAGAAGCCCTGGCACCACCAGATGTCGAGGTTCGCGGTCTTGGCCAGGAAGCGCTCCTTCTGCTCCTGGTTGCCGAACGTCGCGATGACCGGGCCGATCATGCTGGCGTTGAAGGCGAGCGGCTCGGGGACGTTGGCGAGCTGCATCTCCTCGCGCCAGATGTGGCGCTGCAGCGGCGTCCAGTCCCGGCCGCCCCACTCGACCGGCCAGTGCGGCACGGCCAGGCCGGCGGCGTTGAGGACGCGCTGGGCTTCGACGTACTGGTCGCGGGTCAGGTGGCGGTGGGCCGCGACGGTGTCGCGGATCTCCTGCGGCACCTGGGTGGTGAAGAAGGTGCGCATCTCATCCCGGAAGGCCTCCATCTCCGGGGAAAGCTGCAACCGCATGGGACCTCTCTCCTGACGGCGGTGTGACGCCGTCTCGACGTGTTCCTCGACGATCCCACATTCGTTACCGATCAGTAGATCCGGCTCTCGGAGCGTGGGACGGGTGGGGCGGGACGTGCCCCGGGCCCCGGGTGGCGGTCACCGGACGTGCCGCTCCCGGGGCCCGGGGTGGTGCCCGGGCGCCCTGCTCAGGTGCTCAGCGGGTCGCCCAGAACGCGCAGTTCGCGTCCGCGGCGACGTCGACCGGGCCGACGCCGCCCTGCGACGCGACGTCCAGGCCCTGGACGTCGGCCGGGGTGCGGTAGGCGTTCCACGCCGGGACGCCGCGGCCGTTCGGGTCGCCGGTGGCCGCGAAGTTGGTCCAGTAGCGGACCATCGTCGTCGACAGCGCCTGCTGTTCGGCGGTCAGCGGGCCGCCGAACAGGCCCGGGAACAGGTACGGCAGCTCGCCCGCGTGCTGGGCGCCCTCGTCGTACCGCGCCGGGTCGTACGGGAAGTCCAGCAGGGCCGGGGCGTCCTGGTCGCGGAACGAGTAGGCGAAGACCCCCGACGGCTGCTGCCCGCGGAGCAGGTCGTGGGCCGCCACGTGGGTGCAGGTCGACAGCGCGCTGCCGACGTCGCTGGCCACGGCCGCCAGCACCCGCAGCGTCGAGCCGTACTCCGCCAGCGGGTAGCGCTGGGCCACCGCCTCGGCCCGGCCCGGGAACCGCTGCTGCAGCGTGGCCGTGTACACGGCCGGGTCGGCCGACAGCAGCGCCTGGCGCTGGGTCTCGGTCAGCGACAGCGGGGTGAACAGCGTGTTCTCGTCCTGCAGGTTGCCGTGCACGACCGGCACGCGGTTCCACCGGCCGGCCGCGATCGCGGTCCCCGGCTGCTCGGGCAGCGACGACCCGCCGACGACGAACGAGCCGCCGGGCCAGGCGCGCAGCAGCGCCTCGGCGGGCGCGGCGCGCAGGCAGGCGGCGACGTCGGCGGCGGTGGCGCAGCCGACGGTGGTCGCGACGGTCTGGCCGGTGGCCTCCTCGGCGGCCAGCGTGTCGTAGGTGGCGGTGCAGCTGTAGCTCTGCGCGATCGCCTTGTCGAACAGGCCGGCGGCCGTGGGGGAGGCCAGCTGGGCGCAGACAGAGGAGGCGCCGGCGGACTCGCCGAAGACCGTCACGTTGTCCGGGTCGCCGCCGAAGGCGTCGATGTTGCGCTGCACCCAGCGCAGCGCCTCCTGCTGGTCGAGCAGCCCGGCGCTGCCGGACCCGACCGCGCCGTTGCCGGCGGACAGGTCGCGCTGGGCCATGAAGCCCAGGGGGCCGAGGCGGTAGTTGATCGTCACGACGACGGCGTCGCCCTCGACGGCCAGCGTCGAGGCGTCGTAGTTGGCGCCGTTGCCGTAGACCCAGGAGCCGCCGTGGATCCACACCATGACCGGCAGGTCCGAGCGGGCCGCGTCCAGGCCCGCCGGGGTGGTGACGTTGAGGAACAGGCAGTCCTCGTTGAAGGTCTGGAACGCGTTGGTCGTGCCGTTGGCCAGCTGCGCACACGGCTCGTGCGGGGTGGTGGCGTCGGCGACGCCGCGGAAGGGCTGCACCGGCACGGGCGGGCGGAACCGGCGCTCGCCGACCGGCGCCTCGGCGTACCGGATGCCCTCGAAGGTGCGGTATCCGTCGAGCCGGGTGCCGCGGAGCTTGCCCTCGTCGGTCTGGACGAGCGTCGGGGCGGCGTTGCCGGCCCCGCCGCCGTTGCCGTTGCCGGGCACCGCGGCGGCCGGGCCGGCGGTGACGACGGCGCCGGTGACGAGCACGGCGCCGGTGACCAGGGCGAGGACGGACCGGCCGAGGGATCGCGGGACGGGGATGCGCACGGGACCTCCTGGGTCGCCCGCGAGCTCACCGCTGTGTGAGCTGGACCACGGGCCGCTGGGACACTAGCGGCCCGTGTTTCACGATCCGCACCGGGTCCGGAACCGGCGTGTCCGCGGTCGGCGGCGCAGGATGGGGGCGTGCCGGCCGCCTCGCCCGGCGGCCGGCTGCTGCTGGCCGCCGTCCTGCTGACGGCGCTCAACCTGCGGGGCGCGATCGCCGCCGTCGGGCCCGTCCTCGACGACGTCCGCGCCGCCCTCGGCCTCTCCGCGGCCGCCGCGGGTCTGCTGACCACGCTGCCGGTGCTGTGCTTCGCGCTGCTGGCGCCGGCCTCGGCCGCCGTCGGGCGCCGGGTCGGCGCGGGCGCGGCCGTCCTCGGCTCGCTGGTGCTGCTCGCGGTCGCGCAGGGGCTGCGGGTCCTCGACGGCGCCCCCGTGCTGCTGGCCGGCACCTTCCTCACCGGCGCGGCCATGACGGTGGGCAACGTGCTGCTCCCGGCCGTGGTCAAGGCGGGGTTCGGCCGGCGCGCGGGCACGGTGACCGGCCTCTACACCGCGGCCCTGGTGGCCGGCGCCGCCGCGGGCGCGGCGTTCACCGCGCCGCTGGCGGCGGTGCTGGGCTGGCGGGGCGCGCTCGCCGCGGAGGGGGTGCTGGCCGTCGTCGCGGCGGTCGTCTGGGCGGCGGCCGCGCGGCACGCCGACGCCGCCGCTCCCGTCCCGGCCGCCCGCTCCGCCCGCGCGCGGCCGCTGTGGCGGTCGCCGGTCGCGTGGGCGGTGACCGCGGTGCAGGCGCTGCACTCCACGCTGTACTTCTCGCTCACCGCGTGGCTGCCGACGCTGCTGGCCGACCGCGCCGGCACCGACGCCGCCACCGGCTCGGTGGCCGCCTCCGTCTACCAGGTGCTCGGCATCGCGGGCAGCCTGCTGGTGCCGGCCGTGCTCGCCCGCCGCCCCGGGCAGGCGGGGCTCGCGCTCGGCGTGGCCGCGCTGTGGGTGGTGCCGGTCGCCGGGCTGCTCGCCGCACCCGGGGTGTGGCCCGCGTGGGCGGTGGTCGGCGGGCTGGCGCAGGGTGCGGGCATCGCACTGGCGGTCACCCTCGTGGTGCTGCGCGCGGCCGACGCCGACGCCGCGGCCCGGCTGTCGGGCATGAGCCAGCTGGTCGGCTACGGCGTCGGCGCGCTCGGCCCGGTCGTCGTCGGCGCGCTGTCGGAGGCGACCGGCGGGTGGACCGCGCCGCTGCTGCTCCTGCTCGCCGTCGGCCTCGGCCTGGCGGCGGCCGGGGTCGTCGCCGCCCGGCCGGTCCGCGTCGGCTGACTCAGGGCAGCCGGACGACGTCGGCCAGCACGCCGCCGTCGGCGGTGAGCCGCGCCGGCGCGGGGCTGTCGTAGACGACCAGCAGCCGGCCGTCCTCGGCCGGGCCGAGCAGGCCGATGCCCTCGGCGTGGTCGTCGCCGTCGCCGAAGGGCAGCGCCAGCTCGCGGGTGAGCCGGTCGCCGCGGACGACGGTCGGCTCCTCCGCCGCGCAGGCCTGGTGCCAGCGGTAGACGTACACCGGGCCGTCGAGGTCCATGGTCGGGCCGGCGAGCACCAGCAGGTCCTCGCCCTGCGGGCACAGGTCGCGCACGCCCAGGCCCGCCAGCCGCAGCACGTGCTTGCGGTAGCGGCGGCCGTCGGGGAACTTCCGCAGGCGCAGCCGGGCGGGGTCGCGCCGGTCGACCTCCGGCCGCAGCTCGAGCACCACCGCCCAGCCGCGCAGCACCGGGCCCCGCAGGCCGAGGTAGACGCGCTCGCCGGAGACCGCGATGCCCTCGACGTCGAGGCCGTTGTCCTTGCCGGGGATCGGCAGGAACGGCGCGAGGTGCTCGTCGTCGGCGAGCAGGTCGCGCAGGTCCTTCCCGCGGGTGCCGAAGACGGCGGCGCTGCGGGTGCCGTCGTCCTTGACCAGGGTGGGCAGCCCGTCGACGTCGACCACCGGGATGCGCACCAGCACCTGCCGGCGCGGCTGGCCGGTGACCCGCGCCAGGCGGCGCAGCGCCTGCTCGCCGTCGTGCTCGTCGCGGATGCGGCGGCGCCGCAGGCTGTGCGAGCCGACCGCCCACAGCGCGTCGCCGGTGCGCGCGAGGCCCTCGACGTCCGCCTCCTCCTCGACCCCGGGGCCGGTGCCGCCGGGCAGCGGCACGAGGTCGGCGAGGGAGAAGGTGGCCTGGTCGCCGTAGGAGGTGGGGTCGGCGGGGTCGTCGGCCACCAGCCGCTCGATCGTGGCGGTCTCGTCACCGGCCACCCAGAGGACCGGCCCGTCGCTGCGGACGGCGGAGAGGTTGGTGTGGGTGGCGCTCCGCCGGGAGGCCGTGCCGAACCGGAGGGTCACCGTGCGCTCTGTCCTCACGGGCGCGCACCCTGGCACGCGGTCCCGGTCTCCGGGGGTCCCGCGTGCGTCGTACCGTGCGGCATGGATCTCGTCTGTCCCAAGTGCCACGGCACGATGCGCACCTACGAGCGCAACGGCGTCCACGTCGACCAGTGCACCGAGTGCCGGGGCATCTTCCTCGACCGCGGGGAGCTCGAGCGGCTCATCGACGCCGAGAACTCCTGGCACGCCGCGCCGGCCGCCGCGCAGTCCGGCGGCCACGGTGCCCAGCAGCCGCCACAGCAGCACGGCACACCGCAGCAGCACGGGGGCCAGTATCCGGCCGCCGGCGGCGCGGGGCTCGGCGCCGTGGTGAACGAGGTGCTCGGCGCGGTGCGCGGCTCCTCGCACTCGTCGTCGCACGGCTCCTACGGCTCGCACGGCAAGAAGCGCAAGGAGTCCTTCCTGTCCGACCTCTTCGGCTAGCGGCCGGCGCCGGTAGCGTCGCGGGGGTGGCGGCGCGGGAGCTGGTCGTGCTCGGCACCGCGAGCCAGGCGCCCACCCGCACCCGCAACCACAACGGCTACCTGCTGCGCTGGGACGGCCGAGGCTTCCTGTTCGACCCCGGTGAGGGCACCCAGCGGCAGATGCTGCTCACCGGGGTGCCGAGCAGCGCCGTCCACCGGATCCTGCTCAGCCACTTCCACGGCGACCACTGCCTGGGCCTGCCCGGCGTCGTCCAGCGGATGTCGCTGGACGGCGTCGCGCACCCGGTGGTCGCGCACTACCCGGCGTCGGGGCAGGTCTTCTTCGACCGGCTGCGGCACGCCACCCCGTTCGCCGACCTCGCCGAGGTCCGCGAGGAGCCGGTGTCCGGGGACGGTCGGCTGGCCGACGACCCCGCCGGCGTCCTCGAGGCGTGCCGGCTCAGCCACCCGGTCGAGTCCTTCGGCTACCGGCTGACCGAGCCCGACGGCGTCCGCATGCTGCCGGACCGCCTGGCCGGAGCGGGCGTGGCCGGTCCCGACGTCGGCCGGCTGCAGCGCGAGGGCGTCCTGCGGGTGGGGGAGCGGACGGTGCGGCTCGCCGAGGTCAGCGCGCCGCGGCCCGGGCAGCGGTTCGCCTTCGTCATGGACACCCGCATGTGCGACGCCGTCCCCGCGCTCGCCGACCGCGCGGACCTGCTGGTGATCGAGGCGACGTTCCTCGCCGCCGACGAGGCCCTGGCCGAGCGGTACGGGCACCTCACCGCCCGCCGGGCCGCCCGGGTCGCCGCGCAGGCCGGGGTGCGCACGCTGGTGCTCACCCACTTCTCCCAGCGCTACGCCGACCCGCGCGCCTTCACGGACGAGGCACGGGAGGAGTTCGACGGCGACCTCGTCGTCGCCACCGACCTCCAGCGCGTGCCGGTGCCCGCCCGGGCGGGGTAGGAGGAGGTCCCGTCCCGGACCCCGAGGAGCGCCGATGACCCGGCTGAGCGCCGCGACGCTGGCCGAGCTGCCCGCGTCGGTGTGGACGCCGCGCTACGACCGCGCCGCGGTGCGGGCGGGGGTGGTCCACCTCGGCGTCGGCGGCTTCCACCGCGCGCACCAGGCGCTGTACCTCGACCGGCTGCTCGAGGCCGGCGCGGGTCAGGACTGGGGGATCTGCGGCGTCGGCGTGCTGCCGGCGGACCGGCGGATGGCCGAGGTCATGGCCGCGCAGGACCGCCTGTACACGCTGGTCGAGAAGCACCCCGACGGCCACCTCACCGCCCGGGTGGTCGGCTCGCTCGTGGGCTACCGGCTCGCGCCGGACGACCCCGGGGCGGTGGTCGAGGCGATGGCGGCGCCGGGCACCCGGATCGTCACGCTGACCGTGACCGAGGGCGGCTACAACGCGTCCGCGGCCACCGGCGAGTTCGACGCGACGGCGCCCGCCGTGGTCGCCGACCTCCGGCCGGGCGCCGCGCCGGCGACGGTCTTCGGCCTGGTCACCGAGGCGCTGGTGCGCCGCCGCGCCCGCGGGCTCCCGCCGTTCGCGGTCGCCTCCTGCGACAACGTGCCCGCCAACGGCGCCCTGGCCCGCCGCAGCTTCGCCGCCTTCGCCGGGCTGCGCGACGACGCCCTCGGCGAGTGGGTGACCCGGGAGGTGCCGTTCCCGTCGTCGATGGTCGACCGGATCACCCCGGTCACCACCGACGACGACCGCGCCCGGCTCGCCGCCACCTTCGGCGTCGAGGACCGCTGGCCGGTCGTGTGCGAGCCGTGGACGCAGTGGGTGCTCGAGGACGCCTTCCCGGCCGGGCGGCCGCCGCTGGAGGACGTCGGCGTGCAGGTGGTCGGTGACGTCGTGCCGTACGAGCTGATGAAGCTGCGGCTGCTCAACGCCGGCCACCAGGTGCTCGGCCACCTCGGCCCGCTGCTCGGCCACGAGCACGTGCACGAGGCGACGCGCGACCCGCTGCTGCGCGAGCTGCTGGTCGGCTACCTGGAGGAGGAGGGGACGCCGACGCTGCCGCCGGTCCCGGGCACCGACCTGCGCCGCTACCGGGCCGAGCTGGTCACCCGCTTCGGCAACCCGCACGTGCGCGACACCCTCGCCCGGATCGTCGAGCACGCCTCCGACCGGCTGCCGCAGTTCCTGTTCCCGGTGCTGCGGGCCAACCTGGACCGCGGCGGCGAGGTGCGGCGCTCGGCGGCGGCGGTCGCGGCGTGGGTGCACGGGCTCGAGCGGCGCGGGGACGCCGCCGGCCTCGTCGACGCCCGCCGCGACCGCCTGGTCGCCGCGGCGCGCCGGTCCCGGGAGGACCCGCTCGCGCCGCTGGCCGACCGCGAGCTGTTCGGCGACCTCGGCGACCGCCCCCGCTTCGCGGCCGCCTACCGGGCCGCGCTGGACTCGCTGCGCACCCGCGGGGCGGCGGCCACCGTGGAGGCGCTGCTCCGCGGACCGCTCCGAGAGGGGTAGCAAGGAGGGGTGTTCGACAGCGTGACCTCCGACGGCTCCTCCTTCGACGGCTCCTCCTTCGACGGCTCCTCCTTCGACGTCGACTGGGTCGGCCTGCTCGGCCGCGAGGTGCTCCGGGAGCGCCGCGCGGCGCTGATCGCCGAGGCCTGCGCCTGGGCGGTGGGCCTGTCCGACCGGCCGCACCACCTGCGGCTGCGCGGCCGGCTGGTGGCCACCGGCACCACCATCGGCGACCGCGCCGCCACCGGGCAGCCGCTGTCCGGCGAGGAGGACGGCCGGATCGAGCTCGGCGACGCCCGCCCGGGCAGCTTCCAGGACGCGCTCAACGCCGTCGACGCCGACGGCACCGTGTTCGCCGACCGGTTCGACCGCGAGGTCCTCGAGCCCTTCGTGCGCGAGACCTGCGTGCTCGCCGCCGACCGCGCCCGCCGCACCCGGCCGGCGCGGTGGGCCGAGCTGCTCGACGAGCTCGGCGAGGACGGCGCCGACCTCGGCGAGGTCGTGCACGCGATGGAGTGGGAGGGGCCACTGCGCACCGAGGCCGAGCACCTCGTGCTGGCCGCGCTGGGCCGCACGCCGCTGCTGGAGGTGGAGTCGGAGGGGCTGCCGCTGTCGCTGGTCCGCGCCGCCGAGGCCGCCACCCACGCCGCGGCGGCGCCGGCGCACGCGGAGCCCGAGCCGGACGAGGGGCTGTCCGGTGCGCTGTTCCTCGCGCTGGCCGCCGTCCGGGACGCCGGCCTGCCCTCCCCGGTGCCCCCGGACGGCGCCGCCCGGCTGGTGGCCGTCCTGGCCGAGCAGGGACTGGAGCCCGAGGAGGTGACCGGCGTGCTGCCGCACCTGCCGCTGGCGCCGGGCACCGCCGGCCGGGTGCGCGAGCTGCTCGGCTAGTACGGCAGGCCGGTGTAGTTCTCGGCCAGCTCGCGGGCGGCGGCCTCCGACGAGCACACCCGGCGCAGCTGCGACAGCTGCAGCTCGGCGTCGAAGGGGTCGCCGGTGGTGTGCAGCATCGAGGTCATCCACCAGGAGAAGTGGGTGGCCCGCCAGACCCGCCGCAGCGCGGTGTCGGAGTAGGCGTCGGCGAGGTCGGTCTCCTTCTCCTGCAGCAGCCGGACCAGCGCGCGGGAGAGCAGGACGACGTCGGCGACGGCGAGGTTGAGGCCCTTGGCGCCGGTGGGCGGCACGATGTGCGCGGCGTCGCCGGCGAGGAACAGCCGGCCGCGGCGCATCGGCGCGCTGACGAAGCTGCGCATCGGCAGGATCGACTTCTCCAGCACCGGGCCGGTGTTGATCTCCCAGCCCTCGTGCGCGAAGCGGGTGGCCAGGCCCTCCCAGATGCGGTCGTCGGACCAGTCCTCGATCCGCTCCGACGGGTCGACCTGCAGGTACAGCCGCGACACCGACGGCGAGCGCATCGAGTACAGCGCGAACCCCTCGGGGTGCCAGGCGTAGATCAGCTCGTCGGTGGCCGGGGCGGCGTCGGCCAGGATGCCCAGCCACGCGTACGGGTAGGTGCGCTCCCACAGCCGCTGCCGGGTGCCCTCCGCGACGACGGCCCGCGACGGGCCGTGGAAGCCGTCGGTGCCGGCGACGACGTCGCACTCGAGCACCTGCGCCGTCCCGTCGGCGTCGGTGAACCGGATGCGCGGGCTGTCGGTGTCGACGTCCTCGACCGCGACGTCGGAGACCTCGAAGTGCAGCGGCGGGCCGCCGGCGAGCTGGGCGGCGACCAGGTCCTTGACCACCTCGGTCTGGCCGTAGACCCACACCCGCCGGCCGCACAGCTCGGGGAAGTCCAGCGTGTGCCGCGTGCCCGGGTACTGCAGGTGGATGCCGCGGTGCTCGAGGCCCTCGCGGTGCAGCCGGTCGCCCATCCCGGCCCCGGTGAGGACGTCGACGGTGTTCTGCTCGAGGATGCCGGCGCGGATGCGGGCCTCGACGTACTCGCGCGAGCGGTTCTCCAGCACCACGGAGTCGATGCCCTGCAGCGCGAGCAGCCGCGACAGCAGCAGGCCGGCCGGGCCGGCGCCGATGATCCCCACCTGGGTGCGCATGCGGCGAGTGTGACCCGGGCCGTCCGCGGGGGGACACCTGGGTCTGCCGCCCAGCGGAAGCGCCGGTCAGCCCAGGTGCGCGGCCCGGGCCAGCGCGCGGCCGATGCCCCGCGCGGCCACCTCCAGCACCGGCACCAGCCGGGAGAGGTCGCGCCGGTGGCTGGGGACGACGATCCCCAGGGCCGCGGCCACGGCGGTGCTGCCGCCGCGCTCCACCGGCACCGGCACGGCCACCGACAGCGTGCCCAGCGACATCTCCTCGGCGGTGCGCGCGAAGCCGCGCCGGCGCACCTCGGCGAGCTCCCGGCGCAGCCGGGCCGGCTCGACGACGGTGTGCCGGGTGGCCCGGGCCGGCGCGGCCAGGGCCTCGGCGACGACGTCGTCGGGGGCGGCGGCGAGCAGCACCTTGCCCACGCCGGTGGCGTGCAGCGGCAGCCGGCTGCCCACCTGGCTGACCACCGGCACCGACTCGCGGCCGGAGATGCGCTCGACGTACAGCGCCGACAGGCCGTCGCGGACGGCGAGGTGGACGGTGTCCCGCGTGGCCGTGTGCACGTCCAGCAGGTACGGCGCGGCCACCTGGCGCAGCTCGAGCGACACGGGGGCGAGCAGGCCGAGGTCCCACAGCTTGCGGCCGATCTCGTAGCGGCCGTCGGCGCGGCGGGCCAGCGCGCCCCAGCCGGTGAGCTCGGCGAGCAGCCGGTGCGCGGTGGTCAGCGGCGTGCCCGACCGCTCGGCGATCTCGGTGAGGGTCAGCCGCGGCGCGCTCGCGTCGAAGGCGTCGAGCACGGCCAGCGCGCGGGAGGTCACCGACCGCCCCCGCTCGCCCGCACCGCCCGCCACCCCACCAGTCTCCCACCCAGCGGAAGCCGGAGGACCTCGGACCCTGCCGGTGCGCGTCCCGGCCCGGTGGGCTGGGGTGCGTGACCGATCCCGTCCGGCTGCCGCTGGCCTACCACGACGCGGCGGTGGCCAGCTCCTACCACCTCGCCTCGGCCGGCGCGGTCGCCGCGCTGCTGCCCCGCGACGGCGGCCGGCCGCTGCTCCGGCCGCTCGCCCTGCCCGGCGGCCGCACGCTCGTCGCGGTGCACGCCTTCCGCTACCGCACGGTCACCTGGACCGATGCCGACGGCGGCACGCGCGTGCTGGCGCCCTACGGCGAGGTGGGCGTGACCGCGGGCGTCGTCGCGGGCCGGCCGGTGCGCGGCGCCCGCCCGGCGGTCGGCGGCTTCGTGCTGCAGCTGCCGGTGACCTCCCGCGAGGCCCGGGACCTCGGCCGCGCCGAGTGGGGGCTGCCCAAGTGGCTGGGCGACATGGACTTCGTCGACGAGCCCGGCCGGCAGCGGGTCCGGCTGTCGGAGGCCGGCGCCGGCGTGCTGGTGCACACCGTGCGCGCCCGCGGC
Source organism: Geodermatophilus sp. SYSU D00867 (assembly GCF_054050315.1). Lineage (NCBI taxonomy): Bacteria > Bacillati > Actinomycetota > Actinomycetes > Geodermatophilales > Geodermatophilaceae > Geodermatophilus > Geodermatophilus sp. SYSU D00867. Next base: position 164,916 of record NZ_JBJGZC010000006.1, read on the forward strand.
CCGGCGCTGCGCGGCAGCCCGGCGCGGACGCTGTGGTCGGTCCGCGGCGGGCGGCTGCTGGAGACGCGGATCCCGGTGCTCGCCCGCTGGCAGGCGCGGCCCGGGGGTGCCGGGCTCGCGCTGGGGGAGCACCCGGTGGCCGACGCGCTGCGCGCGCTCGGCCTGTCCCTCGCGCCGCTGGCCGCCTTCCGCGCCGTCGGGTACCGCAGCACGCTGCCGGCGGGCCGGCCGCTCGGGGCGGCGGACGCCCCCGCCCCCGTGCACCCCGGCCGGGACGACGAGTTCGGCCGGTTCACCGTGGCCCACCCGGGGACCGCGCCGCTGCCGCAGTACCCGCCGGTCGCGGTCGGCTGATCAGGAGGGCCCGCCCAGCTCCTCGTCCAGCGCGGCCCAGGGGCCCAGCGCCGCGCCGGCGGCCCGCCCGCGCGCCTCGCCGTCGTCCCCGAGCGCGGCGCGCAGCGCCTCCCGCAGCCGGTCGGCCAGCGCCTGGTGCGGCGACCAGCGGGCCACCCCGAGGGTGGTGCGGGCGGCGTCGGCGGCGCCCACGAGCCGGGCCGCCGCGGCGTGCCGGCCCTCGGCGAGGGCGAGCGCGGCGAGCACCTCCAGGCAGGTCGCCGCGCCCTCCAGGTCGCGGGTGCGCCGGTGCAGCGCCACGGCCTCGTCCAGCCGGGTCCGCGCGCGGGGCAGGTCGCCGGCCAGCAGCGCGGCCAGCGCCAGGGCGTCGCCGAGCAGCGCGGCGAGCTGGTCGTCGGCGGCCGCCGCGGCCAGCTCCCGCGCCTCTCCCGCGACCCGCTCGGCGGCGGTCACGTCCCCGCCGGCCAGCGCGACCCCCACGCGCAGCATCCCGCTGAACGCGACCGACCAGCCGTCGCCGCTGCGCCGCAGCTGGTCCAGCGCCTCGTCGAGCAGCGGGACGACGCGCGGGTCGGCCGGGGACAGGCTCATCGCCCGCGCGCCGAGGGCGTGGCCGAGCAGCCACGCGTCGTCGCGGCGGCGGGCGTCGTCGACCACGCCGTCGAGCAGGCCGGCCGCGCTCGCCCGGTCGCCGAGGGCGATCCGCAGCGCGGCCCGCGCCCAGGCCAGCCGGCCGGCCAGGTCCGGCGGCAGCGCGGCCGCCGACGGCAGCGCCGCCGTCTGCTCGGCCAGCCCCGCCATCGCCGGCAGCAGCCCGCGCGCCCACCACCAGCGGACCAGCGGCGCGGTGAGCCGGACGGCGAGGTCCGCGCGGTCGGTGGCCACCGCCCAGCGCAGCGCGGCGCGCAGGTCGGCGGTCTCGGCGTCCAGCCGGTCCCGCCACAGCCGCGCGGCCGGGCCGGCCAGCCCCGCGCCGGCCTCGGCGCCCAGCCGGGCCAGGTGCTGCGCCCAGCGGACCCGGGTCGCCTCCTCCTCGCCGCGCTCGCGCAGCCGCTCGGCGGCGAACGCGCGGACCAGCTCGAGCATGCGGAACCGCGGCTCGCCGTCGCCGGTGTCGGTGGGGGTGACCAGGCTGTGCCCGACCAGGTCCGACAGCGTCTCCAGGACGTCGAGGTCGCCGGCTCCGTCCTCGCCCCGGCCGGCGCCCACCACCTCGGCGGTGTCGAGGGTGCAGCCGTCCGCGCACACCGACAGCCGCGCCAGCAGCGCCCGGCCGCGCTCGTCGAGCAGGTCGTGGCTCCAGGCGATGGTGGACCGCAGGGTGCGCTGGCGGTCGGGGACGTCGACGTCGGGGTCGCCGAGGTCGAGCGCGCGGTCCAGGCGGGCCAGCAGCAGCCGCGGCGGCAGCGTGCGCACCCGGGCCGCGGCCAGCTCGACCGCCAGCGGCAGCCCGTCGAGCCGGCGCACCAGCTCGGCGACCGGGCCGGCGGTGGCGGCGGTGAGCGCGAAGGAGGGGTCGGCCTGGCGCGCGCGGGCCACGAACAGCTCGACCGCGGGGGCGGAGCCGGGGTCGTCGTCGGCGGCCGGCGTCCGCAGCGGCTCGATCGGCACGTCGTGCTCGCCGCGCAGCCGCAGCACGGCGCGGCTGGTGACCAGCAGCTGGGTGAGCGGGCAGCGGGCCAGCAGCGCCGCGAGGTCCGGGGCGGCGCCGGCCACCTGCTCGAGGTTGTCGACGACGAGCAGCGCCCGGCGGCCGGCCAGCCGGTCGGCCACCTGGTCGAGCAGGGGGCGGCTGCCCTCGGCGGACACCCCGACCGCCTCGGCCACGGCCGCGGGCACGTCGGCGCGGTCGCGGACGCCGGAGAGGTCGACGAACCACACGCCGTCCCGGCCGGGCTCCACCGCCGCGGCCGCGGCCAGCGCCAGCCGGGTCTTCCCGATGCCGCCGGGCCCGGTGAGCACCACCAGCCGCACCGCCGGGTCGCCCAGCAGCCCGGTGACGGTGGCCAGCTCGGCGGTGCGGTCCACCATCGGCGTGGGCGGCGTCGGCAGCCACCCGGCGGCCAGCCCGGGCGGCGCCGGCACCGACCGGGTGAAGCGCTCGCTCAGCAGCACGGCGAGGTCGTCGGCGACCAGCTCGCCGAGCTCGGCCGGGTCGCGGTAGGGCGTGGTCGAGACGCCGCCCTCGGCCTGCACCCGCTCCAGCAGCCGGGCCAGCCGGGGGTCGCGGCCGGGCGCCGGCGTGCGGACGTAGAGCAGCCGCGGCATCCCCCCGGACAGCTCGAGCTCGTCCTCCAGGCCCGACACCGCCATGTCCGGGCCCACCCAGCCGTAGCGGTCGCCGTAGACGCCGACGAAGACGTCGCTCTGCGTGAGGTAGGCGCGGTACAGGTCGCGCGGCGGGTGCGGGCGCGCGCCGAGCTCGAACATCACCGGGGTCAGCCGCAGCCGGGCGACGGCGTCGCGGACCGCCCGCCGCTCGGCCGCCAGCTCCTCGAGGGTGGAGGAGACGAAGACGCGCAGCCGCTGGTCGGGCGTCGCGATGGTCCGCGGCATCCCGGGCGTCCCCGCCGGAGCGGCCACGTGCACCTCCTGCCGAGGTCGCCGACGTCGCGGAGTCTAGGGACGGCGGAGGCGCCCCGGAACCCGGTGACAGCGGGCCCGGGGGAGTGGTTGGCTGGCCGCGCCCACGGTCCGCACGGGGGATGCGCGCACCCGGAGAGCCCCGTGCACGGTGCCCCTGTCCCGGTCCCCGCCCGCCCGTCCGGAGCGGCGTCGTGACCGGCACCGCCCTGGCCGTCGTCGCCCGGGACGCCGGCCTGCGGACCTCGACCACCCGGGAGCTCGAGCGCCGCTACGGCAGCGACTACCGCGTCGTCTCCGGGACCGGCCGCGGCGAGCTGGACGCCGCGCTGTCCGCCGCGGGCGACCCGGCGGTGGCCGTGCTCCTCGGCGGCCTCGGGGAGGACGACCCCGACGGGCTGGAGGTGCTGCGCGCCTGCCACGCGGAGCACCCCGGTGCCATCGCCGTGGCCCTGGTCCGGTGGGGCGCGTTCGAGACCGCCCGGCCGATCTTCGAGGCGATCACCGTCGGCCAGCTCGACCGCTGGGTGTACGCCCCGCAGGGCTGCCCCGACGAGGAGTTCCACCGCTCGGTGACCGAGATCCTCGACGAGTGGTCCTCGCGGCGCGGCGGCGGCTTCGAGGCGGTGCGGATCATCGGGCACCGGTGGGACCCGCACGCCCAGCACCTGCGCGACCAGATGACCCGCAACCGCATCCCGCTCGGCATCTACGAGGCCGGCTCGCCCGAGGGCCGCGCGATGCTCGCCGACCTGGAGCTGGAGCAGCCGCGGCTGCCGGTCGTCGTCGTCCGGTTCCGGCCCGAGCAGACCGTGCTCGAGGCGCCGACCGACCTCGAGGTGGCCGAGGCGTTCGGCCTGTTCGACCCGCTGGACCCCGACGCCGTCCACGACGTCGCGATCGTCGGCGCCGGGCCCGCGGGCCTGGGTGCCAGCGTGTACGCCGCCTCCGAGGGGCTGGACACGCTGCACCTGGAGTGCGAGGCGGTCGGCGGGCAGGCGGGCACCAGCTCGCTGATCCGCAACTACCTCGGGTTCCCCACCGGGGTGAGCGGCAGCCGGCTGGCGTTCTCCGCCTACCTGCAGGCCTGGGCGTTCGGCACGACGTTCTCCTTCATGCGCACCGCCGCGTCGCTGCGCACCGAGGACGGGCTGCACCGGATCACGCTGCACGACGGGACGGCGGTGCGGGCGCGCAGCGTGGTGATCGCCACCGGCGCGGCCTGGCGGCGGGTCGGCGTGCCGGAGCTCGAGGCGTTCACCGGCCGCGGCGTCTTCTACGGGGCGGCGGTCAGCGAGGCGCCGGCCATGGCCGGGCGGCACGTGTTCGTCGTCGGCGGCGGCAACTCGGCCGGGCAGGCGGCGGTGTACCTCTCGCGCTACGCCGAGCGGGTGACCGTGCTGGTCCGCCGGTCCTCGCTCGCCGAGACGATGTCGGACTACCTCATCCGCGAGCTCGAGGCGCTGCCGCGGGTCGACGTCCGGTACCGCGTGCAGGTGGCCGGCGGGCGCGGCAGCGACGTCCTGGAGACCGTCGTCCTGCGCGACCTGGACACCGGCGCGGAGACCGAGGAGCCGGGGATGCTGTTCGTGATGATCGGCAGCGAGCCGCGCACCGACTGGCTGGCCGGGACGCTGGCCCGCGACCGCTGGGGCTTCCTGCTCACCGGGGCGGCGCTGCTGGCCGGCGGCGACGTCACGCCGGCCTGGCCGCTGGACCGGCCGCCGGCGCTGCTGGAGACCAGCACGCCGGGCGTCTTCGCCGCCGGCGACGTGCGGCAGGGCTCGGTCAAGCGGGTGGCCTCGGCGGTCGGGGAGGGCGCGCTCGCGGTGACGCTCGTGCACGCCCACCTGGCCTCCCTCGCGGCGTCGTCCGCGGCCCGCTGACCGACCGGCGTCTTCCGCTGGACGGGACCCGACGCTCGCCCGCCGCCGCCGCCCGGACGTACGTTCCCGCCATGACCGGGACCACGTCGGAGGGCAGGCTCGTCCTGCCGCGGTACCTGCGCGAACCCGACGGGACCCGGACGCCCGTCGGCTTCCCGGACTACCGGAGCACCGCGCTGCGCGCGCCGCTGCGCACGCCCGTGGACCTGCCGCACCGGCTCACCGAGGTCACCGGCCCGGTGCTCGGCGAGGACCGGGTGCTGCCGGCGGACGCCGACCTGACCCTGCGCAACGGCGGCGAGGCGATCGGCCAGCGGATCCTCGTGTACGGGCGGGTCCTGGACAGCGACGGCCGCCCGGTGCCCCACGCGCTCGTCGAGGTGTGGCAGGCCAACGCGGCGGGCCGCTACCGGCACGTCGTCGACAACTGGCCCGCGCCCCTGGACCCGCACTTCGACGGGCTGGGCCGGGTGGTCACCGACAGCCTGGGCCGCTACGAGTTCCTGACGATCAAGCCCGGCGCCTACCCGTGGGGCAACCACCACAACGCCTGGCGGCCGGCGCACATCCACTTCAGCCTGTTCGGCCGGGCGTTCACCCAGCGCCTGGTCACCCAGATGTACTTCCCGGACGACCCGCTGTTCGGCCAGGACCCGATCTTCAACGCGATCCCCGCGGCGGCCCGGCACCGGGCGGTCAGCCGCCACTCCCTGGAGCGCACGCAGGACAACTGGGCGCTGGCCTTCGAGTGGGACATCGTGCTGCGCGGCACGGACCAGACGCCGTTCGAGACCGATGACGACGGGGACGTGGCGTGATCGTGGACCCGATCGTGGACCCGCTGGACGTCCCGCCGGACCCGGCCGTCCCCTTCCAGCCCCGCTCCGGGCAGCGCGGCACCGGCTTCCTGACCGAGCCGTTCCGGCTCGGCACCACCCCCAGCGCGACCGTCGGGCCCTACCTCGCGATCGGCCTGACCTGGCCGGACGGCGCGTGGGCCGCCGCCGAGGGCACGCCCGGCGGCTTCTGGATCCGCGGCCGGGTGGTCGACGGCGCCGGCGACGCCGTCCCCGACGCGCTGGTCGAGACCTGGCAGGCCGACCCCGACGGCCGCTTCCCCTCGCCGGAGGACCCGCGCGGGCCCTCGGCGTACCCCGGCTTCCGCGGCTACGCGCGCTCCTCCACGATCACCGGCGAGTTCGCGGTGTTCACCCTCAAGCCCGGCCGCGTGCCCGACGGCGAGGGCGGCCTGCAGGCGCCGCACGTCGACGTCTCGGTGTTCGCCCGCGGCCTGCTCGACCGCGTCGTCACCCGCGTCTACTTCGCCGACGAGGCCGAGGCCAACGCGGCGGACCCGGTGCTGGCCGCGCTGCCGGAGGACCGCCGGGCCACGCTGCTCGCCCGGCCCGCCGAGGACGGCTACCGCTTCGACGTGCACCTGCAGGGGGACCGCGAGACGGTCTTCTTCGCCCTCTGAGGTGCGCCGCCGTCCGAGCGAGACCCCGCGGCCGCCGGTAGGAAGGACGCCGTGACAGGTCTGTTCGCCGGCACCTTCGCCCGCGGCGGTGCGGCGGCGGCCGTGTCCGACGACGCCTGGTTCCGCGCGCTGCTGGAGGTCGAGGCCGCCCTCGCCCGCGCCGCCGCCGCGGCGGGCCTGGTGCCCGCGACGGCCGCCGACGCCGTGACCGCCGCCTGCGCCGACCCCTCGCGGCTGGACCTCGCGGCCGTCGTCGCGCACGCCGCCGACGCGGGCAACCCGGTGCCGCCGCTGGTGCGGGCGCTGCAGGCCGCGGTGGGGGAGCGCGACGCCGTCGCCGTGCACGTCGGCGCCACCAGCCAGGACGTGCTCGACACCGCGCTGCTGCTGCTCGCCCGGCGGGCGGTGGCGGCGCTGGACGCCGACCTGGCCGCGGCGGCGGAGGCCTGCGCGGCGCTGGCGCGGGCGCACCGCGACGACGTGGCCGTCGGCCGGACGCTGATGCAGCAGGCGGTGCCGACGACGTTCGGGCTCAAGGCCGCCACGTGGCTCGCCGGGCTGGACGGCGCGCGGCTGCGGCTGGCCGAGGTGGTCGCCTCGCTGCCGGTGCAGTACGGCGGCGCGGTCGGGACGCTGGCCGCGTCGCGGGGCGCCGGGACGGCGGTGCGGGCGGCGCTGGCGGAGGAGCTGGGGCTCGTCGCGCCCGCCGTGCCGTGGTTCACCACGCGGCTGCCGGTGGCCGACCTCGCCGGGGCGCTGGGCGCGGCCGCGGGCGTGGTGGCGACGGTCGCCGTCGACGTGGTGCTGCTGGCCCAGTCGGAGGTGGCCGAGGTCGCGGAGACCGGCGAGGGCCCCGCCGGTCAGGCGCGGGGCGGGTCGTCGGCGATGCCGCACAAGCGCAACCCGGTGGCGGCGATCTCGGCGCGGGCGTGCGCGCGGCGGGCCCCGGGCTCGGTGGCGACGCTGCTGAGCGCGATGGAGCAGGAGCACGAGCGGGCCGCCGGCGCGTGGCACAGCGAGTGGCCGACGCTGACCGACCTGCTGGTCACCGTCGGGTCGGCCGCGTCCTGGCTGGCGGAGAGCCTGCGCGGGCTGCGGCCCGACGTCGGCCGGATGGCCGAGGCGGTGTCCGCGGCCGGCGAGGGGTCGCTGGCCGGCGCGCTGGCCGAGGCGCTGACGCCGGCGCTGGGGCGGGGAGCGGCGCACGACGCGGCCGCGGAGGCGGCGCGGCACGCGCGCGAGACGGGCCGGACGCTGGCCGAGGTGGTGGCCACGCGGACCGACGTCGACGTCGCCGCGGTGCTGGCCGCGGCCGCGCCGGACGTGGGGGAGGCCGGCGCGCAGGTGGACGCCGCGCTGGCCGAGCACGAGCAGCTGGTGGAAGGGGCACCGTGACCGCGGTCGAGGTCAGCTACACCGAGGACGGGCCGGCCGACGCGCCGGTCGTCGTCCTGTCCAACTCGCTGGGCGCCACCCGGGGGATGTGGGACCCGCAGGTGCCGGCCCTGGCCGAGCGCTACCGCGTGGTCACCTACGACACCCGGGGGCACGGGGAGTCGCCCGCGCCGGCCGGGCCGTACACCGTCGACGACCTGGTCGACGACGTCCTCGCGCTGCTGGACCGGCTCCGGGTGCGGCGCGCGCACGTGGCGGGGCTGTCCCTGGGCGGGATGACGGCGATGCGGCTGGCCGCGCGCGAGCCCGAGCGGGTGGGCCGGCTGGCGCTGCTGTGCACCTCGGCGAGGCCGGAGCCGCAGGGCTTCCTCGACCGGGCGGTGCAGGCCCGCTCCGGCGGGACCGCGCCGCTCGCGCCGGCGATCGTGAGCCGCTGGCTGACCCCGGCCTACGCCGCGCAGCACCCGGACCTGGTGGCGCGGCTGGAGGCGATGATCGCCGGCGCCGACGACGAGGGGTACGCCGGCTGCTGCGAGGCGGTCGGGCACTTCGACGCCCGCGAGGACCTCGCGCGGATCACCGCGCCCACGCTGGTGGTGTCCGGCGCGGAGGACCCGGCGCTGCCACCGCCGCACCAGCAGCTGATCGCCGACGGGATCGCCGGCGCCACGCTGCTGTCGGTCAGCCCGGGCGCGCACCTGCCCAACCTGGAGCAGCCGCTGGAGGTCACCGGCGCGCTGCTCGGCCACCTCGACGCCGCCGGGGGTCACGCGTGAGCGACGCGCCGCTCGACCCGGACGACCTCACCACCGACGAGGCCCGCCGCGAGGCGGGGATGCGCACCCGGCGCGAGGTGCTCGGCGACGCCTGGGTGGACCGGGCGGTGGCGAACACGACGCCGTTCACCGCCGGGTTCCAGGACTTCATCACCCGGGTGGCGTGGGGCGACGTCTGGCAGCGGCCGGGCCTCGAGCGGCGCGAGCGCAGCATCGCCACGCTGTCGATCTGCATCGCGCTGCGGCACTGGGACGAGTTCGCGCTGCACGTGCGCGCCGCGGTGCACAACGGCCTGACCGAGGACCAGATCGCCGAGGTCCTCCAGCACGCCGCCGTCTACGCCGGCGTCCCGGCCGCCAACCACGCCTTCAAGGTCGCCGGCCCGATCCTGGAGGAGATGCGCGCCGGCTGACCCGGGCCCTCAGTCCCCTCCGGCGGGCTCCGGGGGGCTGGGCGTCAGGGCGATCGCGGCGACGGTGACGAGCCCGACGAGGACCGTCGCGGTGACCTCGTCGTCCAGCCAGTGGTGGAGGAGCGCCGCGCCCAGGCCGACGAGGACCGCCAGCAGCAGCCGGCTCCGGATCCCGTCCAGGTACGCCCCTCCCGCCTGCACTCCTCCGGCCCTCATGAGCAGGACGGTAGGTGGGGGACGGGACGGTGCCGGGCCGTCCGGGGGCGTGCCGCGGAGGCGTTCGAGCGGCGCGGTGCGTCGTCACGGGGAGGAGCGCTCCGGTCGCCGCCCGCCTCCCGGTGGTGCCGTGTCCCGTCACTGCGCGGGTGCAGTCTGCCGGGCATGGCCGACTCCTCGCCCCCGCACCGGCACCACGCCATCGACTACGTCGAACTCGCCGTGACCGACCTCGACCGGACCCGGCGCTTCTACGCCGACGCCTTCGGCTGGCGGTTCACCGACTACGGCCCCGGCTACGCCGGCATCCAGGACCCCGACGACCCGGCGGAGGAGGTCGGCGGCCTGCGCCTGGACGACGAGGTGCGCGCCGGCGGCCCGCTCGTGCTGCTGTACTCCGCCGACCTGGACGCCTCCGTGGACGCCGTCACGAGCGCCGGCGGCCGCGTCGTCGACGGCCCGTACGCGTTCCCCGGCGGGCGCCGGTTCTCCTTCACCGACCCGAGCGGCAACCAGCTCGGCGTCTGGTCCGAGACCTGACGGCGGGACGGCGCGCCAGGGCCCCGGGCGCGCTCAAGCGGCGGGCGCCAGCAGGGGTGCCGGGGTGGTGATCTCGGAGCCGTCGGGCCGGTGGGTGCGCCATCGGCCGTCCGCTCGTCGCTCGACCCGGAAGCCGTGGTGGACCTTGGTGTGGTGGCGCTCGCAGAGCAGCGCCGCGTTCTCCAGGGAGGTGTCGCCGCCGTCGATCCAGTGGACCAGGTGGTGCACGTCGCACCACCACGTCGGGGCGCCGCACCCGGCGAACACGCACCCGCCGTCGCGCAGCTCGGCCGCCTCGCGTATGTGCCGGCTCATCAGCCGCTGCTCCCGGCCGAGGTCCAGCGGGGCGCCGTCGGGGCCGAACACCACCCGGGACACCGCCCCGTCGCAGGCCAGCCACCGGGCGCGGGCGGCGGAGATCGTTGCCCCGAAGCCCATCCGCCCGGCGTTCGGACGCCCGGCCGGATCGACCAGGTCCTCGACATCGATGACGACGGCGATCTGCGGCCTGTGGCCGCGCAACGTCGGCAGGGACCCGGCGGCCAGGGCGTTGTCCGCGACCTGCACCAGCGCGTCCCCGAGGCGCTGGGCGCGGGTGCGCCCGTCGCCGGCGGGCCGGTCGGCCTGCACGTGCGCCTCGAGGGCGGTCTGCAGCCTCTCCCCGCCGACCGCGTCCAGGTGCCCGCGGATTGTGAGGGAGCCGTCGGCGTGCAGGGACAGCGTCAGTGACCGGCCCTCGGTGGGGTGGGGTTCCGGTCCGTCGGGATCGAGGTCGTCGAGGTAGTGCTGCACCACTTGGGCGAAGTCGGCGTGCGGCTGCTCGATCGCCACGCCGGTGAGCACCGCGTCGACCGCGGTCAGGTCCACCCCCTGCTCGACAGCGGAGGCCAGCCGCTCCGGGGTCACCGCCTCGGCCGCCTTCGCCATCTGCTCGGCGGACACGAGACCGGTGTCGTGGGCCTCGGCCACGGCGGGCAGGTGCTCGAGCGCCCGCCCGGTGCGCACCAGCCGGGCAGCGGCGGCATCGGAGAGCCGGCAGTGCCCGCGCAGCCACGAGGCCATCGACCTCAGCCCGTCGCGCTCCGGCGCCTGGGACAGCTCCGCCGCCCGCACCGCGCGGGCCAGTCGGGCGTCGATCCGGTTGCGCTCGGCGACCAGCGCGGCGACGTCGTCGAGGACGTCCCCGCCGCCCAGCCCACCCGAACACATGATCGAAGGCTAGTGGGTCCGACGACCGCCTGCACCCTGAATCCCCAGGTCAGCGGTCCGTCCACAGACCTCGCCGACCCCTTGCGCGGCGGTCACGGGACACCTCCGCCAGGATCGCAGGCGCAACGGGAAGCAGCGGGACCATCAGCAGGACGAGAGAGGGACGACGTGGCACTCCTGGACGACGGCGCGTGGCAGGGCAAGGTCTGGACCGGCGCCTGGACCGACGGGTCCGGCGGCACGTACGACGCGGTGGAGCCGGCCACCGGTGACGTCATCGCGCCGGTGGGGAAGGCGACCCCCGAGGACGTCCACGCGGCAGCCGAGCGGGCGGCGGCAGCCCAGCGCGCCTGGGCCGCCGCCCCGTTCGAGGAGCGCGCGCGGGTCCTGCGCCGGGCCGGCCAGGTGCTCGAGGACGCCGCCGACGAGATCAAGGGCTGGCTGGCCCGCGAGTCCGGCGCGATCCAGCCGTTCGGCGACTTCCAGGTCCACACCAGCGCCCAGGAGTGCTACGAGGCCTCCGCCCTGCCGAGCCACCCCTACGGGGAGCTGCTGCGCACCGGCGCCCCGCGGCTGAGCTTCGCCCGCCGCGTCCCGGCCGGCGTCGTCGGCGTCATCGCGCCGTTCAACGTGCCGACCATCCTCGCGATCCGCGCGATCGCCCCGGCGCTGGCGCTCGGCAACGCCGTCGTCCTCAAGCCCGACCCGCGCACGGCCGTCTCCGGCGGCGCCGTCTTCGCCCGCGTCTTCGAGGAGGCCGGGCTGCCGGCCGGCGTCTTCCAGGTCCTGCCCGGCGGCGCCGACGTCGGCGAGGCGCTGGTCACCGCGCCGCAGGTGCGGGTCATCGCCTTCACCGGCTCGACGAGGGCCGGCCGGGCCGTCGGCGCGCTCGCCGGGCAGCACCTCAAGCGCGCGCACCTGGAGCTCGGCGGCAACTCCGCGCTGATCGTGCTGCCCGACGTCGACGTCACCGCGGCGGCCGGCGTCGGCGCCTGGGGCACGTTCAGCCACCAGGGCCAGATCTGCATGGCCACCAGCCGCCACCTGGTGCACGAGTCGATCGCCGAGGAGTACACCGCCGTCCTCACCGAGAAGGTCGAGAAGCTGCCGGTCGGCGACCCGTTCCGCGAGCAGGTGGCGCTCGGCCCGCTCATCGACGCCGGGCAGCGCGACCGCGTGCACGGCCTGGTCACCGCCAGCGTCGACCGGGGCGCCACCGTGCGCACCGGCGGCACCTACGAGGGGCTGTTCTACCGGCCGACCGTCCTCGGCGGCGTCGCGATCGACCACCCGGCCTACCAGGAGGAGATTTTCGGGCCGGTCGCCCCGGTGACGCCGTTCTCCAGCCTCGACGAGGTCGCCGAGCTCGCCGCCGGCACCGAGTACGGCCTGAGCCTCGGCATCCTCACCCGTGACGTCTACGCCGGCCTCGAGCTCGCCGAGCGCATCCCGTCCGGGCTCGTGCACATCAACGACCAGACGGTCAACGACGAGGCGGTCGCCCCGTTCGGCGGCGTCGGCGCGTCCGGCACCGGCTCCCGGCACGGCGGGCCGCAGGCCAACATCGAGGCGTTCACCGAGACCCAGTGGGTCACCCTGCGCGGCGACCTGCCCGCCTACCCGTTCTGAGCGCCCGGGGCCGTGCACTTCCGCGCAGGTGCACGGCCCCGGGAGAGTGGCCGGCATGCACGAGCTGTTCAGCGAGGAGCGCTCGGCCGACGTCGTCGCCGCCAGCTTCGCGGGCACCCCGGACCCCCGGCTGCGGCAGGTGGTGACGTCGCTGGTCCGTCACCTGCACGCCTTCGTCAAGGACGTCGAGCTCACCGAGGAGGAGTGGGCCGCGGCGATCGACTTCCTCACCCGCACCGGCCACACCAGCGACGCCGTGCGGCAGGAGTTCGTCCTGCTCTCCGACGTCCTCGGCGTCTCGATGCTCGTGGAGACGATCAACCACCGCAGCGGCGGCACCGGCACCGAGTCCACCGTGCTCGGCCCCTTCCACCAGGTCGAGTCGCCGGAGCGGCAGCTCGGCGACGACATCGCCCTCGACGGGAGGGGCACCCCGTGCCTGGTCTCGGGGCGGGTCACCGGCCCGGACGGCGAGCCGCTGGCCGGCGCCACCGTCGACGTCTGGCAGGCCAACGCGGACGGCTTCTACGACGTCCAGCAGCCGGACGTCCAGCCGCCGGGCAACCTGCGCGGGCTGTTCACCGCCGACGACGACGGCCGCTTCTGGTTCCGCTCGGTCGTCCCGCGCTGGTACCCCATCCCCGACGACGGACCGGTCGGGCAGCTGCTCGCCGCCACCGGTCGGCACCCCAACCGGCCCGCGCACCTGCACGTCATCGCCGCGGCGCCGGGGTACCGGCCGGTGACCACGCACGTGTTCGTCGCCGACAGCCCCTACCTCGACTCCGACGCGGTGTTCGGGGTCAAGGAGAGCCTCGTCCGGGACGTGCCCGAGGTCGACGACGCCGAACGCGCCGCCGCCCTCGGCCTGCCCAACCCGTTCCGCACCCTGACCGTCGACGTCACGCTGCTGCGCGCCTAGCGCCGGAGCCGCAGCGACTGCCCCGGGCGCAGCTGCGCGCAGCGGTCGACGTCGCCGTCGGCGACGTAGCCGGCCACCGGGTAGCCGCCGGTCACCGGCGCGTCGGCGAGGAACAGCACCGGCTGCCCGGACGGCGGCACCTGCACCGCGCCGCGGACCAGCCCCTCGCTGGCCAGCTCGCCCCCGACCGCGCGGTCCAGCCACGGGCCGGCCAGCCGCAGCCCCACCCGGTTGCTCTCCGCGGTGACCGTCCACGCGGCCGTCCCGAGCGCGTCCAGCGCCGCCCCCGTCAGCCAGTCGGCGCGCGGGCCGGGCAGCAGCCGCACGGTCACCTCCCCGGCGGGCGGGTCGGCGACCGGCGCGAGGTCGACGCCGGGCAGCGGGCCGGCGTCGTCCCCGACCGGCAGGACGTCACCGGCGCGCAGCGGCGCCGGGCCCAGGCCGGAGAGCACGTCGGTGGACCGCGAGCCCAGCACCGGCGGGACGGCGATCCCGCCGCGGACGGCGAGGTAGGTCCGCAGCCCGGCGGTCGGCGTCCCGAGCGCCAGCGTCGCCCCGGCGCGGAGCAGGCCGGGCGCGGCGTGCACCGGCGACCCCGGGCACCGCGCGCCCGTGGTGACGACGAGCAGGTCCGCCCCGGCGCGCACGACCAGCCCGCCGAGGGTCACCTCCAGCACCGCGGCCGCGGGGTGGTTGCCCACCAGCCGGTTCGCCAGCGCGGCCGCGGCGCGGTCGGCGGCCCCCGACCGGCCCACGCCGATCCCGCCGAGCCCGGGCCGGCCGCGGTCCTGCACCGTGGTCAGCGGGCCGGGGGACAGCACGGTCAGCACGGCACGAACCGCACCCGCACGCCCGGGCGCAGCAGCGCGGCCGGGTCGCGGGCCAGGTCGAACACCGCGACGTCGGTGCGCCCGACCAGCCGCCACCCGCCCGGCGACGCGCTCGGGTAGACCCCGGTGAACCCGCCGGCCAGCGCCACCGACCCGGCCGGCACCCGGGTGCGCGGGGTGGCCAGCCGCGGCACGTCCCAGGGCGGCCCGTCGGGGACGCAGTAGCCGAACCCCGGCGAGAAGCCGCAGAACGCCACGGTCCACTCCCGTCCGCTGTGCGCCGCGACGACGCCGTCGGGGTCGGTGCCGAGCAGCTCCGCGACGTCGGCGAGGTCGGCGCCGTCGTAGCGGACCGGCAGCTCGACCCGCTCGCCGGTGCCCGCCCGGCCGGGCCGCCACGGCAGCCGCTCGAGCGCGGCCCGCACGTCGGCGAGGTCGCCGTCGGCCACCACCAGCACCGTCCGCGCGGCCGGGACGACGTCGACGACGCCAGGCAGCGCCCAGTCGCGCAGCGCGGCGCAGAAGCCGAGGACGGCGTCGAGGTCGTCGAGCTCCACCAGCAGCGCGGACGACCCGCTCGGCAGGACGCGCATCAGGCGAACGGCGCCAGCGCGACGCCGGCGCCGGTGAGCGCCGCCCGCACCTCCCGGGCGATCGCCACCGCGCCCGGGGTGTCGCCGTGCACGCAGATCGAGTCCGGCGCCAGCACCAGCGGGCCGCCGTCGACGTCGGTCACCGGCTCCCCGGCGGCCATCGCCACGCACCGCCGGGCGATCTCGCCGGCATCGGTGAGCACCGCACCCGGCTGCCGGCGGGGGACCAGCGTGCCGGCCGGGGTGTAGGCGCGGTCGGCGAACGCCTCGGCCACCGTGGGCAGCCCCGCCTCGCCGGCCAGCCGCAGGAACACCGAGCCCGGCAGCCCCAGCACGGGCAGCGACCTGTCGTACGCGGCGACGGCGGACACCACGGCCGCGGCCTGCTCCTCGTGCGCGACGACCGCGTTGTACAGCGCCCCGTGCGGCTTGACGTAGCGCACCCGCGTCCCCGCCACCCGCGCCAGGCCGTCGAGCGCGCCGAGCTGGTAGAGCACGTCGGCGGCGAGCTCGTCGGGCGCGGCGTCGAGGAACCGGCGGCCGAAGCCGGCGAGGTCCCGGTAGGACACCTGCGCCCCGATCGCGACGCCGGCGTCCGCGGCCTGCGCGCACACCCGCCGCAGCGTCAGCGGGTCGCCGGCGTGGAAGCCGCAGGCGACGTTCGCGCTGGTCACCACCTGCAGCATCGCGGCGTCGTCGCCGAGGGTCCACGCACCGAAGGACTCCCCGAGGTCGGCGTTGAGGTCCATGACGACATCCTCGCGGGCGACCCGCGCACGCCACGCGGTCAGCCGGCCGGGAGGCAACTACGGTTCCGTTGACGCCCCCGTGAGCCAGGAGGGCGTCCGGCACGGAGGAGGCGGTACCGGATGCACCGCGACCTGGTGGTGATCGGCGCCTCGGCCGGCGGCGTCGAGGCGCTGCGCGACCTGCTCGCCGGCCTCCCGCAGGACCTGCCCGCCGCGGTCCTGGTGGTGCTGCACATGCCCTCCAGCGGCCGCAGCGCGCTGCCGGCCATCCTCGCGCGGGTGTCGGCGCTGCGGGTGTCCGCGGCCGAGGACGGGATGCGGCTGGAGCCCGGCACGGTCGTCGTCGCCGTGCCGGACCGGCACCTGATGGTGGCCGACGGCCACGTGCGGCTCTCCCGGGGACCGCGCGAGAACGGCTGCCGGCCGGCGGTCGACGTCCTGTTCCGCTCGGCCGCCCGCGCGCACGGCCCCCGGGTGGTCTCGGTCGTCCTGTCCGGCGCGCTCGACGACGGCACCGCGGGCACGATCGCCGTCCGCGCCCGGGGCGGGGCGACCGTCGCGCAGGACCCGGGGGAGGCCCTCTACCCGAGCATGCCGCTGCACGCGGTGGAGGTCGGCGGGGCCGACCACGTCGCCGCACTCGCCGAGCTGCCCCAGCTGTTGGACCGGCTGGTGCGCGAGGAGGTCGACGCCGTCGCCCCGGCACCCACCCCCCTCATGACGACGGAGACGGAGATGGCCCGACTCGACGGCGAGGCGATGGACGAGGACGCGCGGCCGGGGACGCCGTCGGGCTTCGGCTGCCCCAGCTGCCACGGCGCGCTGTTCTCGATCAGCGAGGGCGGCATGGAGCGGTACCGGTGCCGCGTCGGCCACGCCTGGTCGCCCGAGGCGCTGGCCGCCGAGCAGGCGCAGGCGCTGGAGGGCGCGCTGTGGATGGCGCTGCGCGGCCTGGAGGAGCAGGCGGCGCTGAGCCTGCGCATGGGCCTGCGCGCGGAGGACGGCGGACACCGGCACAGCGCGCTCGCCTTCCGGCGCCGGCACGACGAGGCGCTGGGGGCCGCCGCGCTGCTGCGGGACCTGCTCGAGCGCGGTGCGCTGAACGGCGAGGGCGTCCCGGACCAGGTCGACGACGGGCTCGGCGACCCCGCTGCGGGCGCGGCGGGGGCCTGACCCGTGGCCGAGGAGAGACGGCGGGACGGGGACCCGGTGACCGACGACGGGACGACCCCCGACCCGGGCGGAGGCGACGTGACGACCGACGACCTGCCCGCCCGCGACGCGGCGGAGGACGACGACCTGCTGGTCGACGACGCCGAGCCCGACGACGCCGAGCCCGACGCCTTCGTCGACGCCGCGGCCGGCGTCGACCCCGACTTCGAGTCGCTGCTGGTGTACCTGCGCGAGCGGCGCGGCTTCGACTTCACCGGCTACAAGCGGCCGAGCCTGGTCCGCCGGGTGCGCCGGCGCATGGCCGAGGTCGGCACGACGTCGGTCGCCGAGTACCAGGACTTCCTCGAGGTCCACCCCGACGAGTTCGCGCCGCTGTTCAACACGATCCTCATCAACGTCACGAGCTTCTTCCGCGACCGCCCGGCCTGGGACCACCTGCGCGACCAGCTGCTGCCGGGCCTGCTGGCCTCGGCCGGCCCGCGGATCCGGGTGTGGAGCGCGGGCTCCGCGTCGGGCCAGGAGGCCTACAGCCTCGCGATCCTGCTGGCCGAGGCGCTCGGCATCGACGAGTTCCGCGAGCGGGTGAAGATCTACGCCACCGACGTCGACGAGGAGGCGCTGGCCCAGGCCCGCCAGGCGCTGTTCACCGAGCGCGAGATGGCGGGCCTGACGCCCGAGCAGGTGGAGCGGTACTTCACCCAGGAGGGCACCCGGTTCGCCTTCCGCAAGGACCTGCGGCGCTCGGTCATCTTCGGCCGCAACGACCTCGTGCAGGACGCGCCCATCTCGCACGTGGACCTGCTGCTGTGCCGCAACACGCTCATGTACTTCAACGCGGAGACGCAGAACCGCATCCTCGGCCGGCTGCACTTCGCGCTCGCCCCGCACGGGCTGCTCTTCCTCGGCAAGGCCGAGATGCTGCTCTCCCACGCCCAGTTGTTCGTCCCGGTCGACCTCACCCGCCGGTTCTTCCGGAAGCGCGACGGCGGGGGGCAGACCGAGCGCCGGGCGGTCCCGGCCGTTCCGCGCAGCGACCTCGACGGCGGGATCGGCGACCTGTCCCGGCTGCGGCGCCAGGCGATGCTCGCCTCCCCGGGCGCGCAGCTGGTCCTCGACGCCGACGGCCGGCTGGCCCTGGTCAACCACCACGCCCAGCGGCTGTTCCACGTCGACGAGCGCGACGTCGGCCGGCCGTTCCAGGACCTCGAGGTGTCCTACCGCCCGGTCGAGCTGCGCGGCGCGATCGCCGAGGCGGTGAGCAGCCGGCGCGCCGTGTGGCTGCGCGGCGTGGAGCGGCACCAGGCGGGCACGGAGGCCCTCGTCTTCGACGTCCAGGTGGTCCCCCTGTCCCGCGAGGACGGCAGCCCGCTCGGCGTCACGGTCGTGTTCGAGGACGTCACCCCCTACCGGCGGCTGCAGCGGGAGCTGGAGTACGCCAACCGGCAGCTGGAGACCGCCTACGAGGAGCTGCAGTCGACCAACGAGGAGCTGGAGACCACCAACGAGGAGCTGCAGTCGACGGTCGAGGAGCTGGAGACCACCAACGAGGAGCTCCAGTCGACCAACGAGGAGCTGGAGACGATGAACGAGGAGCTCCAGTCGATGAACGACGAGCTCCACACGACCAACGAGGAGCTGCGCGCCAGCACCGACGAGGTCGCCACGCTCAACGAGTTCATGACCGGCGTGCTCTCCAGCTTCCGCGCCGGCGTCGTCGTCGTGGACCGGGACCTGCGGGTGCTGGCGTGGAACGCCGCGGCCGAGGACCTGTGGGGCCTGCGCCAGGACGAGGTCAGCGGCCAGTACCTGCTCAACCTGGACATCGGTCTGCCCGTGTCGAGCCTGCACCCGCTGCTGCGCCGCCAGGTGGCCGGCGAGGGGTCCTCCCACGAGACCGTGGAGCTGCGCGCGGTCAACCGGCGGGGGCGGCCGGTGCAGGTCCGGGTGACGGTGAGCGCCTTCGCACCCGGCGCCGGGCAGGGCGGCGCCGTCGTCCTCATGGACCCCGTCGACTGATCAGTGCGCGGCGGCGATGACCTCGTCGGCGTGTCCCTCGACCACGAGCTGGGCGAGGTCGCGGACCTTGACGTTGAGCCGGTTGCTCAGGGTGACCAACCGGGCGAACGCGTCGTCGGCGCCGACGCCGAGCCGGCCCATGAGCACGCCCTTGGCCTGGTCGATGACCGCCCGCGAGGCCAGCGCCTGCTCGAGGTTGGCGGTGAGCCGGTGCAGCGCCTCCCGCTCGCTGACCTCCTGCAGCACGGCCGCGAGCGCCACCGCCACCAGCTCGGCGATCCGCCGGTCCGCGGACCCGAAGGCGTCGGCCCGGGGCGAGTAGACGTTGAGCACGCCGGTCGGCTCGCCGGTCAGCGCCAGCGGCACGGCGAGGACGCTGCGCACCGGGCCGACCGCGGCGAGCCGGGCCAGCGCCGGCCAGCGGGGGTCGGTGCGCAGGTCACCGGTGGCGACGACCTCACCGGTGGCGGCGGCGTCCAGGCAGGGGCCCTGCTCGGCGCGCATCTGCCGGCCGTCTGCCTCCTGGGCGACCGTGGAGTCGCTGCCGAGGAACCGCGGCGCCGCGGGGGAGCCGATGGTGATGCTCACCCAGTTCGCCGCCGGGACGGCGGTCCGGGCGAGCGCCGCCATCCGGCCGAGCAGCTGCCGGCGGTCCCCGTCGGTGCCGGCCAGCCGGGTCAGCTGGGTGAGCGCCTCGGCCACGGTGACCGGCGTGCCCTCCGCGTCGCGGGCGGCGGACGCGCCGCCGGGGACCTCGGGCGGGCCGAGCGGGATGCCGCTGTCGTCGGTGACCAGCACCCAGCGGATCCGCGCCCGCAGCGGGTCCGGGTCGACCACGTCCGGCGCGCCGAACAGCTGCCCCGCGGCGCTCGCGCCACTGCGACCGCGGACGGTGACCGGGGCGCGGTACTCGGCGGCCTGCCCCGACCCGAGCCCGCGCAGCGCGGACCGGAGGCCGGGCACGTCCCGGGGCTCGAGGTAGACGGTCAGCGGCTTGCCGGCGAGCCGGGCGACGGAGACCCCGACGAGTGCGGCCAGCGCCGGGTTGACCTCCACCAGCTTGCCCGTGCCGTCGGTGACGAACAGTCCGACCGGCAGGACCGCGGCGACGTGCTCGTGCCACCGGCGCTCGCCGTCGAAGCGCTCGACCAGCCGGGCGATCTCCTCCTGCTGCGCGCGCAGCTCCTCCTCGGCGACCCGCAGCTCCTCGTGCGCGACGGCGAGCTCGGCGAGGTCGTCGACGACGCGCGGGGCCGGCAGCGGGTGCAGCGGGTCGGTGCTCACGGCGAGGACTCCCGGCCGGCCCTCCCGGCGTCGGTGGTCGCCTGCCGCCGGTCCTCCTCGGCCTCGTCGCGGTGGTGGGCCGCCTGGCGGCGGTGCTCCGCGGCGTCGCCGATGCCGCGGTCGGCGGCGGCGTCGTGCAGCCGGGCCGTGCGCTCGTGCAGCTGCGAGGAGTGCTCGTGCCGCGCGGCGGCGCGGCGGTGGGCCGCCTCCGCGCGGGCGGCGGAGTCCTCGGCCGCCTCCTGCGCCGCCCGGACGTCGTGCTCGGACGGGACCTGGCCCGAGTCCAGGCGGAGCAGCCGGTCGGCCAGCTCGCGGGTGCGCCGGCCGGCCGCCTCCGCGCGCTCGGCGGCCTCCCGCGCCCGGTCCTCAGCGGTCATGGGCCCATCGTCCTCGCCCGGGCCGCCCGTCGCACGCGTGTCGGGCACGCCGCCGGGCGGTCACGCCCGCTCGGCGGCCCGCTCCCGTGCGGCCAGACGGACCCGGGAGTGCCGGTAGCCGTAGGCCACGTACACCAGCATCCCGAGCGCGAGCCAGGCCAGGAACCGCAGCCACGTCTCGATGCTCAGGTTGAGCATCAGGTAGAGGCAGGCCAGCGCGGCGAGGGCCGGCAGCACGGGGGAGAAGGGCACCCGGAAGGGCCGCTCGAGCTGCGGGCGGGTGCGGCGCAGCACCGGCACCGCGACCGCCACCAGCAGGAAGGCGAACAGGGTGCCGATGCTGACCAGGTCGGCCAGCGTCCCGAGCGGCACGAACGTCGCCAGCACCAGCACCAGGACGGCGAACAGCAGCGTGACCCGCGCCGGGACGCCGCTGCGCGGGCTGACCCGGGCCACCGCCGGCGGCAGCAGCCCGTCGCGGCCCATGGCGAACCCGATCCGGCCGATGGTGATCAGGTCGACCAGGATCACCGAGGTCAGCCCGGCCACCGCGGCGATCGACACCAGCGACGACGCCCAGCCCAGCCCCACCTGGTCGAACGCGTCGGCGATCGGCGCGCCCTCGTCGATGTCGGTGTACTCGACCATCCCGACGACGACGAACGCGACGCCCACGTAGAGCGCCGTGGCCAGCCCGAGGGTGCCGAGCAGGCCGAGCGGCACGTCCCGCGCCGGGCGCCGGGTCTCCTCCGACAGGTTGGCCACCGCCTCGAAGCCGGTGTAGGCGAAGAAGACGACGGCCGCGGCGGTGAGCACCCCGCCGACGCCGAACGCGACCGGCTCCAGGCCGGCGATCACCTCGATGAGCGGCCGGGTCAGCCCGCTGCCGCTCTCGGCCGGCTCCGACGGCGGCACGAACGGGGTGAGGTTGGCGCCGCGGACGAACCAGACCCCGGCCAGGATGACGAACAGGCAGACGGCGACCTTGACGACGACGAGCACGCCGGTGACCCGCGCCGACTCGCGGATGCCCAGCACCGCCACGAGCGTCAGGACGACGACGATCGCCGCCGCGCCCAGGTTCACCGTGGCGGTCTCGCCGAACAGCGACGGCGGCAGGTCCAGCAGGTTGCCGACGTAGCCCGACCAGCCGCGGGCGACCACGGCCGCGCCGAGGGCGAACTCGAGGAACAGGTCCCAGCCGATGATCCAGGCGACGACCTCGCCGACCGTGGCGTAGGTGTAGGTGTACGCGCTCCCCGCCGTCGGCACGGCCGAGGCCAGCTCGGCGTAGCAGACCGCCGCGAGCAGGGCGACCAGCCCGGCGACGGCGAAGGAGACCACCACCGCCGGGCCGGCGCTGTTCTTCGCCGTCACGCCGGTGAGCGTGAAGATCCCGGTGCCGATGACGATGCCGATGCCGAACCCGACCAGGTGTCTCGCGGACAGCCGCTTGCGCAGGTGCCCGCCGCCGTCGGGCGCCCCCTCGTCGTCCCCGGCGTCCGCGCGGACGGCCTCCACCGACTTCGTCCGGAACAGGTCCACGGGGGGACGCTAGGTCGGTGCGGGCCCGCTCGCTGGGTGAGAGGAGGGGTGGTCCTCCGTCAGACCTCGTCGACGGGGAAGGTCCGCGACGGGGACACGAACTCGTCCTGGGCGGCGACCAGCAGGATCTCCCGCGAGCCGGCCTCCTCGGTGCGCCGCAGCAGCCCCCAGACGCTGGCCGCGGCCCGGCCGAGCGCCTCGCCGGCGGAGCGGGTGTCCAGCCAGTGCGCGAGGAA
This sequence comes from Geodermatophilus sp. SYSU D00867, assembly GCF_054050315.1. Lineage (NCBI taxonomy): Bacteria > Bacillati > Actinomycetota > Actinomycetes > Geodermatophilales > Geodermatophilaceae > Geodermatophilus > Geodermatophilus sp. SYSU D00867. The sequence goes on from NZ_JBJGZC010000006.1 coordinate 187,119, forward strand.
CAGCGCCGCGATCGCGTCGCCGGCGCCGTTGACCGACACCGACAGCCGCGGCGTGCGCACGCGGAAGTGGCGGCCGCCCTCGGAGGCGAGCAGGTCGACGGCGTCGTCGGGGGTGTCGTCGGCGACCAGCGACGTCGTCAGCACCACCCGCGGGCCCAGCGCCTGCACCGCGGCGACGGCGTCCTGCACCTCGGCGAGCGTGCGGGTCGTCGTCCGCGCGAGCAGGTCGAGCTCGTAGTGGTTGGGGGTGACGACGTCGGCCGCCGGGACGGCGACCTCGCGCATGAACTCCTCGATGCCCGGCCGCACGAACACGCCGCGGCCGACGTCGCCGATGACCGGGTCGCAGGCGTACACGGCGTCGGGGTTGGCCGCGCGCACCCGCCCCACCGTGCCGACCACGGCGTGGCCGATGTCGGCCGAGCCGAGGTAACCGGACAGGACGGCGTCGGCGGTGCCCAGCACGCCGCGGTCGGCGATGCCGTCGACGACCTCCTCGATCGCCTGGCCGTCGAACACCCGCCCGGTCCACGCGCCGTAGCCGGTGTGGTTGGAGAACTGCACGGTGTGCACCGGCCAGACCTCGACGCCGAGGCGCTGCAGCGGGAAGACCGCCGAGGAGTTGCCCACGTGGCCGTAGGCGACGTGCGACTGGATGGAGAGGACGTTCACCACGGGAGCACACGCTGCCATGCGCCCGCGGGCCGGTCAGCCGAGGGTGGCGACCAGGTCGCGGCAGGCCTGCTCGCAGCGCCGGCAGGACTCCGCGCAGACCCGGCAGTGCTCGTGCATCCCGGAGTGGGAGGCGCACTCGTCGCCGCAGGCGCGGCAGGCGGCGGCGCACGCCTCGAGGACGGTGCGGGTGAGGTTCGCGTCGTACCCGGTGTGCCGGGACAGCACCCGCCCGGTGGCCTCGCAGACGTCGGCGCAGTCCAGGTTCGTGCGGATGCACTTCCGGAGCTCGGCGACCATCTCCTCGGACAGGCAGGCGTCGGCGCACGCGGTGCACGCCTGCGCGCACTCGACGCACGCCTCGATGCAGGCGGTCAGCCGTTCGCGGTCGATGCCGCCGAGGTCGGCCGGGTAGGTGTCGAGCATCTGGGCGGCGGCGGTCACGTCGGTCTCCGTTCCCTGCGTCGGGCCGGGGCGGCGGGCGCCGTCCCGGGCGGCGGGTCCCGGCGCGCCGTCCGGTCGAGCCGGGCGACGACGAGCGCGTGCGGGAGCGTGAGCGCCGCCAGGACCGGCAGGGCGGTGGCCAGGGACCCGCGCCAGCCTCCCGCGGCCGGCCACAGCAGCGCCAGCACCGCGAGCACCGCGACGGTGGGCAGCGCCGCGGCGGCGGCGAACCGGCGCAGCGGGGCGCCGAGCCGGCCGCGGGCCAGGTCGTCCGCGTCCGCCGGGTCCGCGGCGACGAGGCGGGCGACGTGGCGGACGGCGTGCCAGCAGCCGAACCACGCGCCGAAGGCCGCGAACGGCGGGACGACGAGGACGAGCACCAGCAGGGCGGCGACCTCGGCGGCCTCCAGCCACCGCCCGGCCAGCAGCCGCTCCGCGGCCAGCGCGGCGGCCGCCGGGAGCACCGTGACCAGCACCGTCGCCACGACGGCGGCCGGCAGGACGCCGCTGCTCCCGGGCACGACCGCGGCCACGACCGGCGCCGCCTCGTGCGCCCCGCGCGCCAGGGGGACGAGCAGCACCAGCGCGCCCAGCACCGCCGACGCCGTCGCCTGCCGGTGCACCGGGCGGCCCGCCCGCAGGTCGGCGAAGGCGGTCTCCCCGGTGCCGAAGTGCCAGGTCGCCACGAGCACGAAGACCAGCAGCCCCGGCCCCGGCGCCGCCCGGAACAGCAGCCACCCGGCGGCGGCCACGGCGGCGTAGCCGAGCGCGACCAGCGCCGGCCGCGGCAGCCGGGAGCCGGGCACCAGGTGGTCGACCGCCCCGTGCGGGAGGCCCAGCAGCAGGCCCGCCACCAGCGGCAGCCAGGCCAGGTCCCCCCAGCCGACGGTGACCTCGACGGCCACCACTGCCGCCACCGCGGTCAGCGAGACGGCGGTGGCGGCCCGCGCGGGAGCCGCGAGCGGTCCGGCGGGCGACGGCACGGTCAGGTCCGGTCGGCCGTCCGGGCGCCCCCGTACCGGCCGGCGGAGACCCGGCTGCCGGGGTCCCGCTCGGGCAGGTGCTCGACCTCGTGGTGCTCGTGCGGGTAGGCCGGGTGCGTGGCGAACACCGGGGCGTCGTCGACGGTGTTGTCCTCGAAGCGGGTGCTGCGGTGCTCGGCCTGCGTGCCCGGCAGCACGGCCTCGCTCTGGTGCACGTTGCTCACCCACACCGACTCCGGGTGGGTGTCGACGCCGGCGGCGACGTCCTCGGCGGTGCGCAGCTTGGCCACCTTGTGCACCAGCACGCCGAAGCCGACCTTGGCCAGCACGTCGGCGGCGGAGTAGGCCACCTGCATGCCGGTGAGCCAGGCGGGCGTGACGTCGACGAACACCGGGACGGCGTAGACCAGCGGGTAGACGCCGAACGTCGCCAGCAGCACGATCGCCGCGTTGCGCAGGCTGGTCCCGGCCTCGACGCTCATCGAGCCGGTCGAGGCGCGGACGGCGCCGATCAGCGCGACGTACAGGTAGGCGTAGAAGACGGTGCTGATGCAGCCCCACAGCACCAGCGCGCCGACGTCGCGGCCCTGGGCCAGCACCTGGCTGCCCAGGAACCCGGTGAGGATCATGAGGAAGGCCGCGGCCATCGTGGTGAACCGCAGGGTGCGCGCCCGGGCCCCGGTGAGCGAGCAGACGGCCAGCAGCTCCGCGGTCAGCAGCGGGACGGTCACCGACCAGTCGGCGTAGCGCGGGTACAGCGTCGCGCGCGCCTCCGCGTTGGGGACGAGGACGCCGTCCCGCAGGTCGAAGCCGGTGTCCCACTCGAGGTACAGCACCAGGTACGACAGCGCGGCGACGCCGGCGATGCACAGGCCGGCGACCACGGCGGGGCGGTAGCGGGCACCGACCTCGTCCCGGCTGGTCCACGAGTAGAGGAGGTAGGCGACCAGGGCGAGGCCCGCGCCGGCGATCGAGTAGGTGACCAGGTCGTACAGGCCGAGCGGCATGGTCTGCAGCTCGGGGGTGGGCGTGTCGGACACGTCTGCGGGACCTCCGGGGAGCCGGGGGCTGCGGGGCCGCGGCTCGACCCGCGGCGGGGTTACCCCCCGTCATCCGGCCGAACCGGTCGGTGCCCCGTCCGGCAGGCCGTTTGACGGCACCGGCCCGCGGAGATGGCCCCTGCGGACCGACCGGCACCGACGAGAGGACCTCGCATGGCGCGCATCGACCGGATCGCCGAGCCGTGGGGGACGAGGACGCCGTACGGGCCGGGGGAGACCTGGCCGGTGCGGGTGGACACCCACCTCGCCGACGGCCTGACCGAGGACGACGTCGACCGCTGGGTGCCCTCGGCGGCGGTCCTGCACAGCAACGGGGACGGCCTGGACATCGCGGTCAAGGACGGCCGCGTCGTCGGCGTCCGCGGCCGTGCCGAGGACCGGGTCAACCACGGCCGGCTCGACCCGAAGGACCTGTTCGGCTGGCAGGCCAACTCCTCACCCGAGCGGCTGACCCGGCCGCTGGTCCGGCGGGACGGCGAGCTGGTCGAGACCGACTGGGACACCGCGATGGACGCCGTCGTGCGCCGGTGCCGGGACCTGCTCGACGAGCAGGGCGCCAGCGCGATCGGCTTCTACACGTCCGGCCAGCTGTTCCTCGAGGAGTACTACACGCTCGGGCTCATCGCCCACGGCGGCATCGGCACCAACCACGTCGACGGCAACACCCGGCTGTGCACCGCCACCGCCGCGGCGGCGCTCAAGGAGACCTTCGCCTGCGACGGCCAGCCCGGCTCCTACACCGACGTGGACCACGCCGACGTCATCGCGCTGTTCGGGCACAACGTCGCCGAGACCCAGACCGTGCTGTGGGCCCGGATCCTCGACCGGCTGGCCGGCCCCCACCCGCCGGCGATCGTGTGCGTCGACCCGCGGGAGACGCCGGTGGCCCGCGCGGCGACCGTGCACCTGGCGCCGCGGCCGGGCACCAACGTCGTGCTGATGAACGCGCTGCTGCACGAGGTCATCGCCCGCGGGTGGGTCGACCGGGACTACGTCGAGGCGCACACCGTCGGGTTCGACGAGCTGGCGGAGCGGGTCCGCGACTACCCGCCCGAGGTGGCCGAGCAGGTGTGCGACGTCCCGGCCGCGCGGATCCGGGAGGCCGCCCGCGTCCTCGGCACGGCCGAGCGGCTGCTGTCCACCGTCCTGCAGGGCTTCTACCAGTCGCACCAGGCCACCGCGGCCGCCGTGCAGGTCAACAACCTCAACCTGGTCCGGGGCATGCTCGGCAGACCCGGCTGCGGGATCCTGCAGATGAACGGCCAGCCCACCGCGGAGAACACCCGCGAGGCCGGGGCGGACGGCGACCTCGCCGGCTTCCGCAACTGGTCCGACGACGCCCAGGTCGCCGACCTGGCCCGGGTCTGGAACCTCGACCCGTTCGACATCCCCTCCTACTCGCCGCCGACGCACGCGATGCAGGTGTTCCGGCACGCCGAGGAGGGGTCGCTGCGGTTCCTGTGGGTGCAGGCGACCAACCCCGCGGTGTCGCTGCCCGAGCTGGGGCGGATCCGCTCGATCCTGGCCCAGGAGCGGCTGTTCCTCGTCGTGCAGGACGCCTTCCTGACCGAGACCGCGCAGCTGGCCGACGTCGTCCTGCCCGCGGCCCTGTGGGGCGAGAAGACCGGCACGTTCACCAACGCCGACCGGACCGTGCACCTGTCGGAGAAGGCGGTCGAGCCGCCGGGGGAGGCCCGGCCCGACCTGGACGTCCTCGTCGACTTCGCCCGCCGGCTGGACCTGCGGGACAAGGACGGCGCCCCGCTGGTGAAGTGGGACGACCCCGAGGGCGCCTTCGAGGGCTGGAAGGAGTGCTCCCGCGGCCGGCCCTGCGACTACAGCGGCCTGTCCTACGCGAAGCTGCGCGAACGCAACGGCATCCAGTGGCCGGTCACCGAGGACGCGCCCGAGGGCACCGAGCGGCTCTACGCCGACGGCCGGTTCTCCGCGCACCCCGAGTACTGCGAGAGCTACGGCCGTGACATGGTCACCGGCGCCCCGCTCGACGAGACCGAGTACCGCGCGCTCAACCCCGAGGGGAAGGCGGTGCTCAAGGCGGCCGAGTACGTCCCGCCCCACGAGCTGCCCGACCAGGAGCACCCGTTCCAGCTGGTCACCGGCCGGACCCTCTACCAGTTCCACACCCGCACCAAGACCGGCCGGGCGCCGCAGCTGCGGGCCGCCGCGCCGGAGGTCTGGGTGGAGATGTCGGCCTCCGACGCCGCCGACCGCGGCTGGGGCGAGGGCGACCTGCTCGAGGTGTCCACCCCGCGCGGCCGGGTCGAGGCGCGGCTGCGGGTGAGCGGCATCCGGCCGGGGGTGCTGTTCCTGCCGTTCCACTACGGGTACTGGGACCGGGCCGGCGGAGAGGAGCCGGACCGGGCCGCCAACGAGCTCACCCCGACCGACTGGGACCCGGTGTCCAAGCAGCCGATCTTCAAGACGGCGGCCGCCGCGGTGACCCGGCTGGCCGCCTCCGACGGCACGCCGGCCCCGGCGCCGACCACCACCGGCTCGCGGCCGGTCGCGGCGGACGTGCCGCCCACCCGCGGCGGCGACGCGGCGCTCGTGGAGGAGCGGGAGGGGGTCCGGTGAAGCTGGGACTGGCGATCGAGGAGCTGCACCGGTCCGAGACCGGGCTGGCGCGCACGCTGCTCGCCGTCTCGGACCGGCACGCCTCCGACCACGAGGTCTTCCACGTCGCCCGGGACGTCGCCGCCTGGTCGCAGCGGCACGTCACCGAGCTGGCACGGGTCGGCCGCGACTTCGGCGTCGACCTCGACCCGGAGCCGCCGGGCGACCCGGGGGTCCTGGAGACGCTCCGGCAGACGACGGCCGACCTGCTGCGGCGCCGGTCGGAGCCGGGGCTGCTGCTGCTCGCCGACCTGCGGCACGTCCACCGCGAGGCGGCCGGGGTCTCGCTGGACTGGGAGCTGCTCGCCCAGGCCGCGCAGGGAGCCCGGCGGCGGGAGCTGTTCGAGCTGGCCCGGCGCTGCCACCCCGACACCCTGCGGCAGATGCGGTGGGCGAACGCCAAGCTCAAGGAGTCCGCGACCCAGGCCCTGGTCAGTTGACGCGCCGGTCGCGCCCTGCCCCGCGGGGCGGGGCGGGGCACGACCCGCCCGGACCCGGCGGCGCGTCGGCGCGTCGCCCGGCGGGTCGCGCGGACCGACTTGTCGCGGAACCGGGACGGCGGGATCCTGCGGTCACCGCCGCGGACGCCGGGCTCCCGGGCTGTGCGGCGCGGTCCAGGGGAGGGCCGCCATGGGCTGGGCGATCGCCAGCGTCGTCGGGTTCGTCGTGCTGACCGCGCTGGTCACCGCGATGGCACGGAGCAACACCGCCCGCTGGGAGCGGGACCACCGCGCGGCCCAGGCCGCGGCGCGCGCGCACGCGGCGGCGGCGCGCAGCGCCTGGACGGCGGCCCTCCGCCGGGCCCGGCCCGAGCCGCCGGAGGAGCCGCGCCACGGCTCCCTGCACCTGCCGCACGTGCGGCTGCCGGCCGGCCTGGTGGACCGGCTGCCGCACCCGCAGGACTGGCTGCCGCGGCACCTGCCGCACCTGCACCTGCCGGTGCTGCGCCTGCCGGGGCGCGTCCGGGACGAGCGGGAGCCGGAGGAGCCGCCGCGCGCCGGCGCCTCCTAGACCGCCACCTCCCGGCCCGGCGCCCCCCGGCCCGGCGCCTCCCGGCCCGGCGCCCCCCGGCCCGGCGCCTCCCGGCCCGGGGCGGGGAGGGGCAGCTGCTCGAAGCCGGGCAGCCAGGGTGCCGCGGCGGTCCGCTCCGCGCGCCGCGCGGCCCGGCCCGCCCGGCGGGCGGCCGCCTCCCGCTCGGCGGTGCGCCGCGCGTGCCGGGCGCGGGCCTCGGCCAGTCCGGGCACGTCCAGCCCGCCGGCGGTCAGCCGGCAGGAGGCCAGCCGCACCCAGCGGACGGCGGCGCCGGCGTCCCGGACGCCGACCATCAGGCCGCGGTCGTGCCGGCGCACCACGAGCGCGGCGCCGCGCACCCGCGCCTCGGCGGCCGCGGACACCTCGGCGTCGGGGCCGTGCAGCCAGGTGACCCGCCCGTCCGCGCGCCGCAGCGCGTCGTCCCGCTCCCGCCAGGCGTCGTCGGCCAGCGGGGCGAGCTGGACCTCGAGGACGCCCGCTCCGGGGACGACGACGTGCAGGCCAGGGTGCCCGCCCGGGTCGGGCGCCCGCACCACCCGGGCCTCGTGGCCCTGGCCGGTGAGCCACGCGGTCAGGGGGCGGCGGTAGCGCAGCGCGTCGTAGGCGGGGCCGGCCGCGGCGCCGTGCCGGGCGAACGCGCAGGCCGCGGACCCCCCGTGCCGGAACGCGGGCCGCGGCCCGTGCGCGACCTCGAGCCGGCCGCCGCAGCCGCCGGCCTCGCGGGCGCACCAGAAGCCGCCGCGGGCCTGCTGCTCGAGGCGCCACGCGTCGTCGTCGTCGCGGGGCAGCTCGACGGCCGCGGTGCCGTCCGGCCCGTCGGTGACCGCCCAGCGCAGCTCGCCCGTCACGGCGCCGACGCTAGGCCCGGGGTCCGACGGTTCAACGGGCGATCGAGCGGAACAGGTCCACCAGGCGGTCGGCGTGGGCGTCGAAGACGTGCCGCTCCCGCGCGGCCACGGCGGCGGCGTGCCCGGCCCGCGTCCCGAGCTCCTCGTGCAGCGCGGCGGCGACGTCGTCGGCGGAGCGGTAGAACAGCCCCGTCCCGTCGGCGCGCAGCACCCGCTCCACGGCGACCAGCGAGCCGGGGTTGGCCTGCTGCAGCAGCGGCAGCCCCGCGGCCAGCAGCACCGGCAGCCGGGCGGGGGAGTTGAGGTCGTCCCAGCTCGCCCGCCGCAGGTCGCCGCCGTTGGCCGAGTCGAAGCGGTGCAGCCACCCGGCGTCGTGGCGGGACAGCTCGCGCACCCAGTCCTCCGGCCCGACGGCGGGGTGCACGTGCACGAAGCCCGGCGCGCGGGCCAGCGCCTCGTCCAGCCAGCCGGTCCACGACCCCGTCGCGCCCGGCGCCCGCACCTGCCCGTACAGGTGGGTGTGCACGCCGCGGTCGGCCAGCGCCAGCACCCAGTCCAGGTCCAGCCCCGAGGGACGGCCGGCGAGGACGGTGTGCGGCTGCCCGTCGGCGTCGGAGAGCCGGGGCGAGAACGGCGCGTCGAGCCGGTCGCGCTTGGGCAGGTCGCCGTCGAGGACGCCGAGCCGCGCGGGGTCGACCCGGCCGGCCAGCGCGAGGGCGAACCAGTCGCGCTCCTCCTCGGTGGCGAACAGGCAGGCGTCGGCGCCGCAGACCAGGTCGGCCAGCAGCGGCCACTCCCCGCGCACGATGCTGCGCTGCGGCGCCTCCTTGAAGTGCCACACGAACGGCAGGTCGGGGAACGCCTGCCGCACGGCGTGCGCGAACGGCACCGCCCGCCAGTTCAGCTGCGCCCACACGACGTCGGGGGCGAGCGCGCGCACCCCGTCCCGCCAGCGGTCGCGGTCGAGGTCGGCGACGTGCCCGAACGGCAGCGGCCCCACGGTGGAGTCGCCGAGGCCGTCGGGGGTCCACAGACCGGTCAGGGAGTGGCCGCGCTCGGCCAGCGCCAGCACCCGCTCGGGGTTGAACGCGAGCTCGCCGACCACCAGCACGCGCAGCCCGTCCGGCGACGGCGGGTACGAGCGCTCGCGGAACCGCGCGTACCGGGCGACCTCGTCGGTCTCCCCGCCGTCGGTGGAGGCGAACCGCAGCGGCCCGGCGACCCGGTAGCGGCCGCGGAACACGTTGAGGCCGCCGTCGGAGGACTCGCGGATCGCGCGTGACCGCTGGCCCGGGTGCCGCGTCCACGCGCAGGTGACCCGGCCGGTACCGGTCGCCGTCCCGCGGGCGGCCACCCGCGACCACATCAGCCGGTCGAGGTCGTCGGTCTCCAGCTCCGCGCGCTCGGTCCAGCGGTCGCCGGTGCGCCGGTGGGCCACCTGCACCAGCTGCGCGTAGGAGGTGCCCGCCGGCTCGTCGAGGTCGGCGCGGGCCAGCACCACGCCGTCGGTCAGGCACTCGAGCAGGCCGGCGAGGTGCGCGGGGAACCAGACGTCGTCGGCCGGCAGGTACGCGACGACCGGCGCGGTGGTCTCGTCCAGGCCGCGGTTGAGCGCCGCGCCCAGGCCGCGGTTGTCGTCGGTGCGCACCAGCCGCAGCCGGGGGTCGGCGGGGACGGTGACCGGCTCGCGGGAGCCGTCGTCGACGACCACCGCCTCCCACGCCGTCTCCTCCTGGGCGAGCAGCGACTCCAGCGCCCGGGGCAGGAACGCCGCCTGGTCGTGCACGGGGACCAGGACGGCGACCCGCGGCCTCACGCGGCGGGTTCGAGGTCGGAGTCGACGCCGAGCACCCGGTCGTAGACGGCGGCCACCCGCGCCGACAGCGCCGGCCACCCGTACTCGGCCGAGCGGGCGCGGGCGCCGGCGGCCAGCCGGGCGCGCAGCAGGTCGTCGCCGGCCACCCGGTCCAGCGCGGCGGCCAGCGCGTCGGCGTCGCCGGGCGGGACGAGCAGCCCGGTCCGCCCGTCCCGGACCACCTCCGGGATCCCGCCGACGTCGCTGGCGACCACCGGCAGGCCCGCGGCCATCGCCTCGGTGAGCACCGAGCCCATCTCCTCGTACGCCGAGGGCAGCACGAGCACGTCGAGGGAGGCCAGCACCGCGGGCACCCGGGCGTGCTCGACGAACCCGGCCAGCGTGATCCGCCCGGCCGCCGGGCTCTCGGCGGCCAGCCGGTGCACCAGCGCCCGGTCCGGCCCGTCGCCGACGACGACCAGCGACGCCTCCTCCCGCATCCGCCCGAACGCGCGCACCAGCGTGGCGGGGTCCTTCTGCGGCGCGAGCCGGCCGACGTAGCCGATCCGCGGCCGCGCCACCCCGGGGAACACGTCCGGGGCGCCGCCGGAGAACAGCGCCGGGTCGAAGCCGGAGGGGATGGTGGACAGCCGCTCGTCCGGCACGCCGTCCGCGCGCAGGGCCGCCGCGGTCCGCCCGGTGAGGACGACGACGGCGTCGGCGCGGCGGAACGTGCTGCGCTCGATCCAGCCGCCGAGCGCCCGCAGCAGCCGCACCCGCGGCCCGCGGCCGGTGAGCGTGTGCCCGACGCTGCAGTGCACGGTGACCACCAGCGGGGCGCGGTGCACCCGGGCGGCCAGCCGGGCCAGCGGCAGCGTGGCGAGGTCCTCGCCCTGGTGGGCGTGCACGACGTCGACCGGCGCCCGCCGGCCCGCGCGCAGCACCGCCGGCAGCCCGGACAGCGCCCACAGCTGCCGCAGCCGCGGCACCGGCAGCCCGGTGCGGGAGACCCGGGTGCCGCGGCCCAGCGGCGTCGTCCCGCGCGGGCCGGCCAGCCGCGCGGTCACCACCGTCTGCGTGACACCGGCGGCGTCGAGGCACCGGGTGAGCGTGGCCGTGTGGTTCTGCATCCCGCCGATCGGGTCGAACCGCGCCGCGCGGGCGTCCAGTTCCCCGGGCAGCGACCCCGGCGCCGTGGCCGGCCGGGCCGCCGGCGGTTCGAACACGCTGCACAGGCGCAGCACGTGCAGGGCGGCAGCGGGACGGGACACGCAGGGGACCTCCGGCGTCGGGGGCAGGACTCGTAGTGCACCACGAAGCGGCGGCACCCGTCGGTTGGGCGTTATGGAGTTGCCCTGCCGGGGCAGTGGGCGCTGGTGACCGCGCCCCTCGCCGACCCCGCCGTCCGACGCCTGGCCCTGGTCCGGCTGCGGGTGGGCCTGGGCGACCTGCTGTGCACCGTCCCCGCGCTCCGCCGGCTGCGCGCCGCCCGGCCCGACGTCGAGGTCACGCTGGTGACCTTCGGCCGCATGGCGCCGGTGGTCGAGCGCCTCGGCGTCCCCGTCGCGCTGCTGCCGTTCCCCGGCGCCGACGGCGTCCCCGACGGCCCGGTCGACCGCGCGGGGTGGGCGGGGTTCACCGCCGCGGCGCGGGAGCGCGGGTTCGACCTCGCGCTGCAGGCCTACGGCGACCGGCCGGCCGCCAACCGGGTGGCCGCGGCCCTCGGCGCCCGGCTCACCGGCGGGTTCGCGCCCACCGGCTGGGACCCGCCGCCGGGCACGGAGGCGCTGCACCTGCGCTACCCGCTGCACCTGCACGAGGCGGCGCGGCACGTCGCGCTGCTCGAGCACCTCGGCCTGCCGGCCGGCGGGGACGCCCGCATGGGCTTCCCGGTCACCGCCGACGACGAGGCGGAGCACGCCGCCACCCTCGCCGCCGCCGGGCTGGAGCCGGGGCGCTACGCCGTCCTGCACCCGGGGGCGTCCGCGCCCACCCGCCGCTGGCCGGTCGAGCGCTACGCCGCGGTCGGCGACGCGCTGGCCGCCGAGGGGCTCGACGTCGTCGTCACCGGGGTGGCCGGCGAGCGGGAGATCTCCACCCGGGTGGCCGCGGCGATGCGCGCCCCCGCGGTCGACCTGACCGGCGCCACCAGCCTCGGCGGGCTGGCCGCGCTGCTGCGCGACAGCGCGGTGCTGGTCGGCAACGACACCGGCTCCGCGCACCTGGCCGCGGCCGTCGGTGCCCGCAGCGTCACCGTCTTCCTGCCCGGCGACCCGGTCCGGTGGGCGCACCCCGGCCCCCGGCACCGCGCGCTGACCCCGACGGTGGCGTGCGCGCCGTGCCCGCACCTGGCCTGCCCGATCGAGTTCCGCTGCGCGCTGACCGTCTCGCCGTCGGCGGTGGCCGGTGCCGCGCTCGAGCTGGCCGCCTCGTGAGGGTCTCGTTCGTCGCCGACTCCAGCGGGTGGGGCGGCGCGGAGGTGTGGCTGACGCACCACCTGCGCCGCGCGGCCGCCAACGGCTGGACGGCGTCCCTGGTGTGCGCCGAGCCGGTGGCGGCCGGCTTCGCGCACCTCGACGTCGAGCGCACCGTCGTCCCGCTGACCCGGCACACCGCCGCGGCGCCGCACACGCGGGCGGCGCTGGCCGCCCAGCGCCCCGACGTCGTGGTGGTCGACCTCGTCGACCCCGCGTCCAACGCCGCCGCGGTGGCCGCCGCGCAGCAGGTGGCGCCCACCGCCGGCGTGCTGCACCTGGTCGGCGACACCCGCGGCGGGGAGGAGCGCGCCGTGCTGTCCGCCCTCTACCGGCGGATGGGCGCGGTGATCAGCCCCTCGGAGGAGGGCCGCGCGCAGGTGGTGACCGACCTCGGCGTCGACCCGGCGCGGGCGCACGTCGTGCCCAACGGCGTCGACGTGCCGCCCGACCCCGCCGGCCCGGCCGGCAACGCGGTGCCGCGGATCGGGGCGCTCGGCCGGTTGACCGCGCAGAAGGGCTTCGACGTCCTGCTCGCCGCGCTGCGCCGGCTCGACGTGCCGTTCGAGGCGGTGATCGGCGGCGCCGGCCGCGACGGGGAGGCCCTGCGCGCCGCGGCCGACGGCCTGCCGGTCGCGTTCCCGGGCTGGGTGGACGACTCCCGCGCCTTCCTCGCCGGGGTGGACCTGTTCGTGGTGTCCTCGCGGGTGGAGGCGGGACCGCTGGTGCTGCTGGAGGCGATGGCCGAGGGGCTGCCGTGCGTGAGCACCGACGTCGGCCGGGTGCGGCACGCGCTGCGGGAGGACGTCGTCGTCGTGCCGGTCGAGGACGCCGGCGCGCTGGCCGCGGCGCTGCGCGGCCTGCTGACCGACCCGGCGCGGCGGGCCGCCCTCGGCGCGCGGGCCCGGGCGCGGGCGGAGCGGGACCTCGGCGCCGACCTCATGGCGGAGCGGACCTTCCGGGTGCTCTCCGGCGTGGCGGACGGGGAGCCGGGTACCGCCGCCCCATGAGCAAGAAGACCGATCCCGACGCCCAGCGCGCCGCCGCCCGCGAGGCCAAGAAGGAGGGGCTCTCGCCCAGCGAGGCGGGTGCCACCACCGGTGCCTCCAAGCAGATCCGCACCGTCCGGCACTCCGACGACCGCCACGAGCACTCCAGCGCCCAGGGGAAGAGCAAGACCTGACCGCGGTGGTCCGGGGACGGCAGCGGCCTCCGTCGCGCGCCGCCGTCCCCGGACCGGTCTAGGAGGCGGCCCCGCCGGTGCTGGGCAGCCCGGCGGCCACCCACGCGCGGTGCCCGCCGATCACGTCGCTCGCCCGCGCCAGGCCGAGCGAGCGGAGGGCGTCGGCGGCCAGGCTGGAGGTGTAGCCCTCCTGGCACAGCACGACGACGTCGACGTCGTACCCGGTGGCCTGCGGCACCCGGGCGTCGCTCTCCGGGTCGAACCGCCACTCCAGGTGGTTGCGCTCGACGACGAGCGCGCCGGGCACCTCGCCGTCGGCCTCGCGCTGCGACTGCGGGCGGATGTCGACGAGCACCGCGCCGTCGGCGACCCGCCGCGCCGCCTCCTCCGGCGTCACCCGCGTGATGCGCGAGCGCGCCTCCTCCAGCAGCTGGTCGACGCTCTTCGCGCCGGGCGGACGGCCGGTCACCAGTCGACGCCCGCCTTCTCGGTGCCGGTGGTCAGCAGGGTGCCGTGCTCGAGGCGGTAGCCGGTCATCCGGGACAGGCGCGGGGTGTACGCGTGCACGCTCACGGCGGGCACTGTCCCGCGGTTGGTCACCCGGTGCACGTGGTGGGGCCCGAACGGCCGCACCCGGCCGGCCCACAGCTCGGTGGCCGCCTCGCGCACGGCGCCGGGGCGCCCGCCGACGACGTCCTCGGTGAGCACCCCGCCGACGACGGCGAAGGCGCCCGCCGAGCCCCCGTGGTCGTGCAGCGGGGTGCCCTGGCCCGGCAGCCAGGTCAGCAGCCACACCTGGGCGTCGGCGAGGTCGGCGTGCAGCGAGGGGTCGACCAGGCCGGCGGCGTCGTCGGCGGGCAGCAGGCCGGTCCAGCGGCTGCCCGCGCGGTACTCGACGCGGGGCAGCCACTCGTCGGCGACGGCGAGCAGCGCGGCGGCCAGGGCGGCGGCGGAGGTGGTGCGGGCGGTGGTGGTGCGGGCGGTGGTGGTGCGGGCGGTGGTGGTGCGGGCGGTGGTGGTGCGGGCGGTGGTGGTGCGGGCGGTGGTGGTGCGGGCGGTGGCGGTGCGCGGGGTGAGGTCGGCAGGGGACAGCAGGGGCGTCACGGGGTTCTCCTGAGCAGGGCGCACCGGGGCCCGGTCGGGGGCGGCGCGGAGGAAGGGGGGGTCGGGCGCTCAGGCGACCGGACACAGCGCGCTGGCCACCCGCAGCAGGTCCACGGCGGACCGGCGGGTGAGCGTCAGGGCGGGTGCCACGACGACCATCCGACCCCGCCCGCCAAATCCTGTCAAGTCCATCGGTCTGGTAGGGATTACCGCGTGTCGAGGACGCGGCCGGACCGGTCAGGCAGGGAGGACGACGGTGCGGAGCTCGTGGGCGCCGTCGGCGCGGGTGGCCTCGTAGAACCAGCGCGCCCCGCCGCCGGGCAACGGGACGACGTCGGCGTAGCGCAGCCCGTGCGGCGGGTGCGGGCTCTGCAGGTACGGCCCGCCGGCGGCGGCGCGGAAGCCGAGCTCGCCGTCGTGTTCCGCATCGTGTTCGGCGAGGCCGGTCCGCTCCTCCCAGTTCTCCTCCGCGGTGGCCCGGCCGTCGTAGAGCGCCCAGGTGCGCGAGCCGTCGAGCACCACCGCGGTGAACCGCACGCCGCGCGCGTCCCAGCTGCCCTCGGTGCCGGCGAGGGCGGTGCCGCGCCAGGTCCAGGTGACGCCGTCGGGGCTGGTGGCGTGCTCGGTGGTCATGCGGTCGGTGGCCTCGGGGTCGTCGAGCGGGTGCACCGAGGCCCACAGGTGCCACCGGTCGCCGTCCCAGCGGACCACCGGGTCCTTGGGCGCGGTGGCGGCGTCGCCGGGCAGCACCGTGCGGGGCTCGGCGGTGGCCAGCCCCTCGACGGTGTCGGCCTCCAGCAGGTCGACCCGCCAGTGCTTCGTGCCCGGCGTCGCGCAGCTGACGTAGAGCCGCCAGCGCCCGCCGGGGGTGTGCACCAGCGCCGGCCGCTCCAGCGACTCCGCGCCGAAGCGCTCCTTGCCGATCGCGAGCACCGGCTCGAAGCGCACGCCGTCGTCGGAGCGGGCCACCACGTTGCCGAAGCCGCGGCCCTCGCCGACCGGGCGGCGCAGCCGGTAGGCCAGCCACCACGTGCCGTCGACGAGCTGGGCCGACGGGCCGCCGGCCCACGAGCCCGGGCGGGGGTCCTCGGGCTCGACGACGACCTCGGCGTCGGACCAGAAGCGGTCGGGCGCCGGCGGGCGGGGCGCGGACGCGGTCACGCGGCGGCTCCGTTCGGGGGAGGGGACAGGCCTCCCCGTGTGTACACCGCGGGCCGCCGCGGGCAGGGAGGGGACCGATGAGCACCGACGCCGACCGGCTGCCGCAGTTCGTGCTGGCCGGGGCGCCGAAGGCCGGGACGACGGCGCTGCACGCCGCGCTGGCCACCCACCCGGGGCTGTACCTGTCCCCGGTCAAGGAGCCGAAGTACTACCTGACCGACGGCGGCCCGCCCCCGCGCAGCGGCCAGCGCGGCCCGGGCGACGCGCACAGCGCGCGGGAGTGGGTCTGGCGCCGCGCGGACTACCTGCGGCTGTTCGACGGCGCCCCGCCCGGGACGGTCCGCGGCGAGAGCACGCCGTTCTACCTGTACGACCGCGCCGCGCACCGCCGGCTGGCCGCCGACGTCCCGGGGGTCCGCGTCGTCGCGATCGTGCGGGACCCGGTGGACCGCGCCTGGTCGAACTGGGTGCACCTGCGCGCCGACGGGCTGGAGCCCGAGGCCGACTTCGCCACCGCCGTGGAGCGCGAGGAGTCCCGGGCCGCCGCCGGCTGGGCGCCGTTCTGGCACTACCGCGGGCTCGGCCGCTACGGCGAGCAGCTGCGGGACCTGTACTCCGTCCTGCCGCGGGAGCAGGTGCTCCTGCTGCGGTACCGGCAGCTGGTCGACTCCCCGCGCGAGACGCTGGACCGGGTCAGCGCGTTCCTCGGCGTCGAGCCGGGGGTGGCGCACACGGTGGCGCCGGAGAACGTGAAGCCGTACGTGGCCGACACCGCGGTACCGGGCGCTGGCCCGGGTCACCCGGGCCGGTGCGGCGCTCGGCGCGTACGCCCCGCCGCACGTGTGGCGGCAGGTGTCCCGGCCGCTGCTGGCCGCGCTGCACGCGCAGAGGGCATCGCGGCCGCCGATGCCGGTGGAGGTGCGGCGCGAGGTCCTGGCACCGCTGCTGCCCGACGTCGCGCTGCTCGAGGAGCTCACCGGCGAGTCCTTCGACGACTGGCGCAGCGACACCGGCCGCGGCGACTTCCGCTCCCGCCGTCCCTGAGTCAGCGGTGCACGCGGTAGGTCAGGTGCGTGCACACCGGCGAGACCTCGACGGCGACCCGGGCCAGCCGGTGGCGGCCGACGCCGGCGAACAGCGGCGTGCCCGCGCCGAGCACCTCGGGCGCCACGTGCAGGCGCAGCTCGTCCAGCAGCCCGTCGCGCAGGCAGGAGCCGACCAGCGCGCCGCCGCCCATGACGAAGACGTCGCGGTCGCCGGCCGCCTCACTCGCCCGGTCCACGGCGGCCTCCGGGCCCGCGGTCACGAAGGTGAAGTCGTGCGTGGTGGCGAGGCGGTGCTGCTCCGGCGGGCTGCTGGTGACGACGAAGAAGGGCGGCCGGGCGTCGACGGCGGCCCCGTAGCCCATCCCGTCGGTCCACCCCCGGTCGACGTCGTCGAAGGTGCGCCGGCCCATGACGACGGCGCCGCTCGCGGCGGCGTGCCGCTCCAGGACGCCGCGGTCGACGGGGTGGTCACTCTGCAGTGCCCAGACGTGGAGGGCCTCGACGCTCTCACCGGAGCCGCTGACGAAGCCGTCGAGGGAGACGGTGATGTCGCCGATGACGAGGGTCATGTACAGACGACCCCAGAGGTGTCGCCGACTCATCGGCACGGTGCCGTCAAGGGGTCCACCGGATCTGTGGACACGCGTCTGAGCTGCGGATTCGCGTCGCGCGGGCGTCTCTGATCGACTATTCTTCGATCATGTGTTCGGGTGGGCTGGGCGGCGGGGACGTGCTCGACGACGTCGCCGCGCTGATCGCCGAGCGCAACCGGATCGACGCCCGGCTGGCCCGCGCGGTGCGCGCCGCGGAGCTGACCCAGGCGCCGGAGCGCGACGGCCTGACGTCGATGGCCTCCTGGCTGCGCGGGCACTGCCGGCTCTCCGATGCCGCCGCCTCCCGGCTGGTGCGCACCGGGCGGGCGCTGGAGCACCTGCCCGCCCTCGCCGAGGCCCACGACGCCGGACTGGTCACCGCCGAGCAGGTGGCCAGGGCTGCTGAGGCGGTGACCCCGGCGCGGCTGGCCTCCGCTGTCGAGCAGGGCGTGGACCTGACCGTGGTCGACGCGGTGTTCACCGGGGTGGCGGTCGAGCAGTCGTGCAAGGACTTCGCCCAGGTGGTGCAGCACTACCTCGACGACCTCGGCCCCGACGGCTCGGAGCCCGACCCCACCGAGGGGCGGTCGTTGACGCTGGCCCGGCACGCCGACGGGTCGCTGTCCTTCCGCGGCCACCTCGACCCCGTGGGCGGGGAGAGGCTGCAGACCGCACTCGAGGCGCACGTGCAGGCCGACCGCCCGGCCGGGGACGGGCGCACCCGCGCCCAGCGGCTGGGCGACGCGCTGGTGCAGGTCGCCGACAACGCCCTCGCCGCCGGGTCGCTGCCCCCGCTGCGCGGCCACAGGCCGCAGGTCGCCGTCGTCATCGACGTGGAGGACCTGGTCGACCCGCACGGGCGTCCCAACGCCGGGCGGATGGGCTTCGGCGCCACCATCTCCGCCGCGAGAGCCCGCTGGCTGGCCTGCGACGGCGCCGTCTCCCGGGTGGTGTTCGGCCCCGACGGCGCACCGCTGGACCTCGGCCGGGAGCAGCGGGTGATGAGCCGGCACATCCGCAAGGCGGCCGAGCTGCGCGACGGCGGGTGCGTGTTCACCGGCTGCGGCGCACCGACCTGGTGGTGCGACGTCCACCACCTGGTCCACTGGATCGACGGCGGCGACACCAGCCTCGACAACGCAGCCCTGCTGTGCGAACGCCACCACACCAAGGTCCACCACGGCTTCCGGGTCGAGCGACGACCGACCGGCACCTGGCGCACCTACCGGCCCGACGGCACCGAGATCACCACCCCGGCACCCCTGCTCGCCCCCGCGGCGTGAGCGCCCGCGGGCGTGCGGGTGCACTGGACGTGGTCGTGCAACCGTGGTTGCATCGGCGCCGTGACGGCGACCGGCGAGTGGGTGCTGCTGTCCTACCGCCTGCCGCGCGAGCCCTCCGGCCCGCGGACGACGCTGTGGCGCCGGTTGCGCCGGCTCGGCGTCGCGCAGCTGGCCGACGGCGTGGTGGCCCTGCCGGCCGACGCCCGCACCCGGGAGGCGCTCGAGTGGCTCGCCGACGACGTCCTGGCCGCCGGCGGCAGCGCCGGCATCTGGACCGCGCACCCGGCGACCGCCGCGCAGGAGCGGGAGCTGGCCGCGGGCATGGCCGCCGCCCGCGCGGAGGAGTACCGCGAGCTGGCCGCGCAGTGCACCGCGGCGATCGGGGAACCGCCGGCCGAGCGCACCCGCGCGCTGCGGCGGCTGCGGGGGGAGTGGCGTGCCGTCGGGAGGCGGGACTTCTTCCCCCCGCCCGAGCGGGACGTCGCCGGCGCCGCGCTGCGCGCCCTGGCGACCGCGGCCGGCGAACCGGTCGCGGCCGGGCGAGGGGGCCGCTCGTGAGGTGGGCGACCCGCGCCGGGATCCACGTCGACCGCGCCGCCTGCGCCTGGCTCATCCGCCGCTTCGTCGACCCGGACGCCGAGTTCGTCTTCGTCGCCGACCCCGCCGACGTCCCGGCCGACGTCACCCCGTTCGACATGCGCGGGGTCCCGCTGGGCCACGTCGGCGGCGACTGCTCGTTCGAGACGATCCTGCGCGTCCACGGGCTCGACGACCCCGTGCTGGAGCGGATCGGCGAGATCGTGCACGAGGCCGACCTGGACGACGGCCGCTTCGACGCCCCGGAGGCGCCGGGGCTCGACGTCCTGCTGCGCGGGCTGTCGATGACCGGCGACGACGAGCGGACCCTCGCCGTCTCCGGCCCGCTGTTCGACGGCCTCTACGAGTACACCCGACGCCGCCTGCTGCTCGGCCGTGAACCGGCCTGACCCGACGGAGCCCGCGATGACCGAGCCGACCCCCGCCGGGCCGACGGCGGCCCCCGCCACGGCGTACCCGTCCTTCCGCGAGGCGGTGCGCGCCTGGTTCCTCGTCTCGCTGCAGACCTTCGGCGGCCCGGCCGGCCAGATCGCGGTCATGCAGCGGGAGCTGGTCGACGAGCGCCGGTGGATCGGCCAGCGCCGGTTCCTGCACGCGCTGAACTACTGCACCCTGCTGCCCGGCCCGGAGGCCCAGCAGCTGGCCACCTACGTCGGCTGGCTGCTGCACGGCACCCGCGGCGGCCTCGTCGCCGGCGGCCTGTTCGTGCTGCCCGGCGTGCTCGCGCTCCTGGTGCTCTCGGCGGTCTACGTCGCCTTCGGCAGCACCACCGCGATCACCGCCGTCTTCACCGGTCTGGCCGCCGCGGTGCTGGCGATCGTGGTCCAGGCGGTCATCCGCGTCGGGAAGAAGGCGCTGGACAGCCGCGCCCTGGTCGTCCTGGCGGTCGCGGCGTTCCTCGCGCTCGCCCTCTTCGGCGTGCCGTTCCCGGTCGTCGTCGCCCTCGCCGGGCTCGCCGGCTGGGCCCTGGGCCGCTGGCGGCCGTCGGCGCTGCCGCGGAGGAAGGCGGCCGAGGGGCCCGACGCCGGGCCGCCGCCGGTCGTCTCCGACGACGTCCTGCACCACGAGGCGCCCAGCGCGCGGCGCACCGTGCGGGTGCTGCTGGCCGGGCTGGTCGTCTGGGGGCTGCCCGTCGCGGCGGTCGCCGTGCTGACCGGCGGGGGCAGCGTCCTCACCCAGCAGGGGCTGTTCTTCTCCGGCGCCGCGGTGGTCACCTTCGGCGGCGCCTACGCGGTCCTGGCCTACGTCGCCCAGCAGGCGGTCGAGGTCTACGGCTGGCTGACCCCGCGCGAGATGGTGCGCGGGCTGGCGCTGGCCGAGACCACGCCCGGGCCGCTGATCATGGTGGTCCAGTTCGTCGCGTTCCTCGGCGCGTACCGGGCGTCCGGGGACCTGGACCCGTGGGTGGCGGCCGTCCTCGCCTCGCTGCTGGTCACCTGGGTCACCTTCGTGCCCAGCTTCCTGTTCGTGCTGCTCGGCGCCCCCTACATGGAGCGGCTGCGCGGCAACCGGTCGCTGTCGGCGGCGCTCACCGGCATCACCGCCGCCGTCGTGGGGGTCATCGCGAACCTCGGGGTCTACTTCGCCGTCCACACGCTGTTCTCGGGGACCTCCGGGGTCGACGCCGGGCCGCTGGCGCTCGAGCTGCCCGACCCCACGACCCTGCGGTGGGTGCCGCTGGTGATCGCCGTCGTCGCGGCGGTGCTGCTCTTCCGCGTGCGGTGGTCGGTGCTGCGCACCCTCGGCGTGTGCGCCGTGCTCGGCTTGGTCGCCGGGCTGGCCGGGCTGCCGGTCGGGTGAGCGTGAGCGGGGCGGGGACGGGTAGGGGCTCTCCCCGGGACGGCGTGCAGCCCCGCGCGCCGACGAGGGAGGGACCGACATGGCCATCGCCACCACCAACCCGGCCACCGGCGAGACGCTCAAGACCTACGAGCCGCTGTCGGACGAGGCCCTCGACGAGAGGATCGGCCGCGCCGCGGCCGCCTTCCGCAGCTACCGCATGACCAGTCCCGAGGAGCGGGCCGGCTGGCTGCGCGCGGCCGCCGACGTCCTCGACGGCGACGCCGACCAGGTCGCCGAGCTCATGGTCACCGAGATGGGCAAGACCCTGGCCGCGGCCGAGGCCGAGGTCGCCAAGTGCGCCAAGGCGCTGCGGTACTACGCCGAGAACGGCCCGGCGATGCTCGAGCCGCAGCCCGCCGACGCCGGCGCCGTCGGGGCCGAGCAGGCCTACCTGGTCCACCAGCCGATCGGCGTCGTGCTGGCGATCATGCCGTGGAACTTCCCGCTCTGGCAGGCGATGCGCTTCGCCGCCCCGGCGCTCATGGCCGGCAACGTGGGGCTGCTCAAGCACGCCAGCAACGTGCCGCAGACCGCGCTGTACATGGAGGAGCTGTTCCGCAAGGCCGGCTTCCCCGCCGACGTCTTCCAGACCCTGCTGATCGGCTCCTCGACCATCGAGCGGGTCCTGCGCGACGACCGCGTCGCCGCCGCCACCCTCACCGGCAGCGCCCCCGCCGGGCAGTCGGTGGCCTCGATCGCCGGGGACGTCCTGAAGAAGACGGTGCTCGAGCTCGGGGGCAGCGACCCGTTCATCGTCATGCCCTCGGCCGACCTCGACCGCGCCGCCGAGGTGGCGGTCACCGCGCGCTGCCAGAACAACGGGCAGAGCTGCATCGCGGCCAAGCGGTTCTTCGTGCACGCCGACGTCGCCGAGGAGTTCACCCGGCTGTTCGGCGAGAAGATGGCCGCCCTGGTCGTCGGCGACCCGATGGACGACGGCACCCAGGTCGGCCCGCTGGCCACCGAGTCCGGCCGCGAGGACGTCGAGCGGTACGTGCAGGACGCCGTCGACAAGGGCGCGACCGTCGTCGTCGGCGGGAAGCGGCCCGACCGCCCCGGCTGGTTCTACGAGCCGACGCTGCTCACCGGCATCACGCCGGAGATGGACCTCTACGCCGAGGAGGTCTTCGGCCCGGTCGCCGCGCTGTGGACCGTCGACGGTCTCGAGGAGGCCATCGAGATCGCCAACAGCCACCCCTACGGACTCGGCGCCAACCTGTGGAGCGAGGACGAGGAGGAGCGGGCCACCTTCATCCGCGACGTCGAGAGCGGCATGGCGTTCGTCAACGGGATGGTCACCAGCTACCCCGAGCTGCCCTTCGGCGGGGTCAAGCAGAGCGGCTACGGCCGCGAGCTCACCGAGCTCGGCATGTACGAGTTCACCAACGCCAAGACGGTGTGGATCGGCCCGCCCAGCAGCGAGCAGGCGCAGGGGGACACGGCCAGCGCGTCGGAGTGACCCCGGCGTGGCGCGGGTAGCCGCCCGGACGTCCGCCCCCTCAGCAGCGGGGACCCGGGTGGACGGTCCACACGGGTGCGCGGCACCCGGACGGGAGCACTCGTGACGACGACCACCAGCCCGGACAACCGCTTCCTCACCCAGGCGGTGCACGACCTCGGCACCGCCCTGTGGTTCGGCGGCTCGGTGATGGGCATCGCCGGCGTGAACAAGTCCGGCGCCGACCTGACGGCGGGCATCGACAAGGTCCGGGTGGCGAGCTCGGCCTGGGGCCGGTTCGCGCCGGCGCAGTGGGGCGGGATCGCGGCCACCCTCGTGACCGGGCTGCAGCTGACCCGGTCGAACAGCCAGCGGCTGGCCCTGCAGCAGGGTTACGGGACGGTGGGGACGCTCAAGGCCGCGCTCACCGTCGCCGGCGCCGGCGCCACCGCCTACGCGGCGTACACCGGCCAGAAGATCGGCCGGCTCGCCGAGCAGGCCGCCTCCGACGGCGGCCTCGAGGTCAAGGACGCCACGCTGCCGTCGGCCGGGACGCCGCCGGAGATCCGGAAGTGGCAGGCCCGGCAGCGGGTCGCGCAGGCGGCCGTCCCGGCCCTGGCCGGCGCGGTGATCACCTGCAACGCCTGGCTGGTGCAGTCCTACCGGGTGGGCGCGACGGTCCGGGGCGTCCTCGGGCGGCTGCTCCCGCGCTGAGACCGCGCCGGTCCCGGGCCGGCCCCCGCGCCCGGCGGGGCCCGGCCCCCCCGGCCCCCCCCCCCGCGCCCCCCCCCCCCCCCCCCCGCCACCCCCCGCCCCCCCGCGGCCCCGACGATCGCCGTCGCCGGGGTGCGCGAGATCGCCTGGCTGGTCGCGCCGGTGCTCCTGGTGCTGGTCGTCGTCGTGGCGCTCATGCCGGTGCAGCGCTGGCTGCTGCGCCACCACGTGCCGCGCTGGGCGGCGGCCGGC